>NZ_JANPML010000391.1:0-1944 GCF_031422795.1 Sandarakinorhabdus sp. | reverse complement strand
TTGTCGCTGTAATCCACCGGGCAATCGATAAGGTGAACGCCGGGCGTGTTCAGGCAATGCGCCATCAGGCCGGGCAGCATGTCGGCACTGGTGACGCGGTGGCCGTGGGCGCCATAGGCCTCGGCATATTTGACGAAATCCGGGTTGCCATATTCCAGCCCCCAATCCTTGAAGCCCATATTGGCCTGTTTCCAGCGGATCATGCCATAACTGCCATCGTTCAGGATCAGCACGGTGATGTTGAGGTTCAGGCGAACCGCCGTCTCCATCTCCTGACTGTTCATCATGAAACCGCCATCGCCGCAGATCGCCATCACCTTGGCGTGGGGATAGACCATGTTCGACGCCATCGCGCTGGGCAGCCCGGCCCCCATGGTGGCCAGCGCGTTATCCAGCAGCACGGTGTTGGGGTGATAGGCGGTGTAATTGCGGGCGAACCAGATTTTATACACGCCGTTGTCCAGCGCGATGATGCCATCGTCGGGCATCACCTTGCGGATCTCGTTCACCAGATATTGCGGATAGATCGGGAAGCGCTGATCGCCCACCGCAGCGTCACGATGTGCCACCTCGGCGGCACGCGCCGCCAGCATGTCGGCAAAATCCCAGTGCGGCTGGACACGGATCGCCTCTTTCAATTGCCACACGGCGTTGGCGATATCTCCGATCACTTCGATCTGCGGATAATAGACCGGGTCAACCTCTGCCGAACGGAAGCTCATGTGGATAACGGTAGTGGAGTCGCCCGCCATGAAAAACGGTGGCTTTTCAATCACATCGTGACCGATGTTGACGATGACATCGGCGCGGCGAATGGCAGCGTGAACGAAATCCCCGGCCGAAAGCGCCGCACAGCCCAGGAACTGCGGGTGACGTTCATCGATCACGCCCTTGCCCAATTGCGTGGTCAGGAACGGAATGCCTGTTTTTTCAACGACTTCTAGCAGCATCTTGCTGGTCATGGTGCGGTTGGCGCCGGCGCCGATCACCAATATCGGTGATTTCGCCGCCTCGATGGCACGCACGGCGGCCAGCACGGCCTTGGCATCCGCCAGTGGCCGGCGGGCATAGCTTGGCTTGAACGGCACTGCGTCGGTGGGATCGTGGGCGATATCCTCCGGCAGCTCCAGATGCGCGGCGCCAGGCTTTTCCTCCTGCGCCAACCGAAAGGCTTCGCGGGTGCGGGCCGGGATATTGTCGGCGCTGGCCAGTTGGTGGGTGTATTTGGTGATAGGCCGCATCATGTCGACCACGTCCAGAATCTGGAACCGGCCCTGCTTGGATTTCTTGATCGGCTTTTGGCCGGTGATCATCAGCATCGGCATGCCGCCCAGAAAGGCATAGGCCGCCGCCGTGACGAAATTGGTCGCCCCCGGCCCCAATGTGGCCACACACACGCCGGCCTTGCCGGTGTGGCGGCCATAGGTGGCGGCCATGAAACCCGCGCCCTGTTCGTGGCGGGTAAGGATCAGCTTGATCTTCGTCGACCGCTGGAGGCTGTCGAGGAAATCCAGATTTTCCTCGCCCGGCACGCCGAACACATATTCGCAGCCTTCTTCCTCAAGGCATTGCACCAGCAGATCAGAGGCCTTGGTCATCGTTCATTCTCCGTGAATCGGCGCTTGCTGTTGCGAGGAGGGTTCAAACCACCCCGAACGCCAGCATGGCATCGGCCACCTTCTTGAAGCCGGCAATGTTGGCGCCCTTCACATAATCGGTGTGGCCATCGGCGGAGCGGCCATATTCGATGCAGCGATCGTGGATGCCGGACATGATGTCCTTCAGCATCTCCTGCAGCTCCTCTTCCTTCCAGCTCATGCGGGCCGAATTCTGGCTCATTTCAAGGCCCGAAACGGCCACCCCGCCCGCGTTGGACGCCTTGCCGGGCGCATAGAGAATCCGCGCCGCCTTGAAGATGTGCACACCGTCCAGATCGGTGGGCAT
>NZ_JANPML010000390.1:0-5421 GCF_031422795.1 Sandarakinorhabdus sp. | reverse complement strand
GTGAAGGTGTTGGTCTGGAACTCGCCATTGGGGATGGCTTCGCCCTGTTGCAGGCCGCCGTTGCCGCCGCCGTTGCACTGGCCGCCAGCATCGCGGAAGCACACTTCCACACTGATGCCGTTCGAAATATTGCTGTTGCGGCTGCTCAGATCGAACATGCCCGTGGCCGTTGCGCTCGACACATTGGGGCTCACATCGAAGGCAAAGGCCGACAGGCGCGAAGCCGTGACCGAACCGCCAGACGTGTTGGCCAGATTGTCGATGGTGAAGGTCCAGCGATCCCAGTTGGACGTGCCGTTGCCACCAGACAGGTCACTCAAGCGGAAGGTGGCGGCGGCTTCGAGACCGGGTTGCTGCACGCCGCTGAGATATCCGTCACCAAAGTTCAGCGATACGCTCTGATTGAGCGCAGCGAACATGGCCGGCGTCGACGGCACCGTCACGGCGGCGGCGGCCGGGACAGCGACAAGCGCTGTGACGATCGCCAAGGCGAACCTGTTCATAATCATTACACCCCAATTAACAGCCTTTCCAATACCCGATTCTGGATGATGAATCCAACAATGATTTTTGGTTAACGCGTGAAATTGCTGCAGCGCGGCGGCGAACCGCTATGATGGCGGCCATGATCCGCGTTGAACCAGCATTGGTGGTGGCTTTGGCCCCGCACGGCGAACATGCCGTGGTGGCGCGATTCCTGTCGGCTGATCAGGGGCTTGTCGCGGCCTATGTGCAGGGCGGGCGCGGGCGCAAATTACGCCCGGTGCTGCAGATCGGCAACCGCGTCGCGCTCGATCTGGTGACAAAGACCGCCGGGCAACTGGCCTTTGCGACGGTGCATGCGCTGGGCACCAACATGGCGATGCTGCACGGGCCGGCGGCGCTGGCGCTGGTCGATTATCTCGCCAGCCTGGCCGCTGCCACCCTGCCGGAGGGCGAGGCCCAGCCGCGGCTGTTCCCGCTGTTTGATGCGTTGTTCGGCGGCGCGGCTGCGGGCGCGTTGGCAGCCGATGTTGGCCCGGCACTGGTGCGGCTGGAACTGGCACTGCTGGCGGAACTGGGCACCGGGCTCGATCTGGCCAGTTGCGCCGCCACTGGCGCCACCAGCGATCTGGCCTATGTGTCGCCAAAATCGCGCCAGGCCGTGTCGCGCGGTGCCGGCCTGCCGTGGGCAGCGAAACTGCTGCCGCTGCCGGGCTTCCTGTTTGGTGCGGGCGATGCCGATGCCGCCGCCATATCGGATGGCCTGGCGCTGACCGGCCACTTCCTTGGCCGCGAGGTGTTGCAGGGCAGCGCAGCCGCCAAACGCAGCTGGACCGCGCGCGAACGGCTGATCACCCTGCTGATGCGCTGAAGATCACGGTTCTGGGCTTTGGACTCTGGGCGCTTGCGGGCATGCGCCACCATCGCTAACCCAGCGCCATGGCCACACTTCCCGACAGCGACAATATCATCGAAGCCCCGTTCGGCGCCGCGCTGGGCGATCGCTATCTGGTCTATGCCCTGTCCACCATCACGGCGCGGTCTTTGCCCGATCTGCGCGATGGCCTCAAACCGGTGCACCGCCGCCTGCTGTGGGCGATGCGGCTGCTCAAGCTGAACCCCGATCAGGGCTACAAGAAATGCGCCCGCGTGGTGGGCGATGTGATCGGCAAATATCACCCGCATGGCGATCAATCGGTTTATGACGCGATGGTGCGTCTGGCGCAGAGTTTTGCGCTGCGTGTGCCGCTGGTCGATGGCCAGGGCAATTTCGGCAATATCGACGGCGATAACGCGGCGGCCATGCGTTATACCGAGGCGCGACTGACCGATGCCGCCATCCGCTTGATGGACGGGCTGGACGAAGAATCCGTGCCGTTCCGCACGACCTACAATGGCGAGGAAGAAGAGCCGGAGGTGTTCCCCGGCCTGTTCCCCAATCTGCTGGTCAACGGCGCCGCCGGCATCGCGGTCGGCATGGCGACCAGCATCCCGCCGCACAATCCGGTGGAAATCGTCGACGCCGCGCTGCACCTGCTGCGCGCACCCGACGCTGCCGAAACCGAACTGCTGCAGTTCGTTACCGGGCCGGATTTTCCCACGGGTGGCGTGCTGGTCGAACCGCGCGCCAGCATCGCTGAATCCTATCGCACCGGGCGCGGATCGTTCCGCCTGCGCGCCCGCTGGAGCATCGAGGATCAGGGCCGCGGCACCTGGACGATCATCATCAGCGAAATCCCCTATCAGGTGCTCAAGGGCAAGCTGATCGAACAGCTGGCCGAACTCATCACCGAAAAAAAGCTGCCGATCCTGGCCGATGTCGCCGACGAGAGCGACGAGCAATTGCGCATCGTCATCACGCCGAAATCGCGCAACGTCGATGCCGATGTGCTGATGGAAAGCCTGTTCAAGCTGACCGACCTTGAGGTGCGGATTCCGCTCAACATGAACGTGCTGGATGAAGGCCGGCCGGGCGTGCTGGGGCTGAAGCCGGTCATCGCCAAATGGCTGATCCATCAGCGCGAAGTGCTGGTCGCCCGCTCGCGTTATCGCCTCGGCCGCATCGATGCGCGGCTGGAAGTGCTGGGCGGCTTGCTCAAGGCCTATCTCAACCTGGACGAGGTGATCCGCATCATCCGCGAGGCCGATAACGCTAAGGACGAGCTGATCGCCGCCTTTGACCTGACCGCGGTGCAGGCCGAGGCCATCCTCAACATGCGGCTGCGCAGCCTGCGACGCCTCGAAGAGATCGAGATCACCCGCGAGAACAAGGCGCTGACCGCAGAAGCGGGCGCCTTGCGCGGTCTGATCGACAGCGAAGCCCAGCAGACCGAGCGGCTGGCCGCCGATCTGGCTGCCCTGCGCGTCGCTTATGGCCCGGCCACGTTCCTCGGCCGCCGCCGCACCGACATTGCCGATGCGCCGCAGGTGACGTTCGTGCCGATCGAAGCCATGATCGAAAAGGAGCCGATCACCATCATCTGTTCGGCCATGGGCTGGATCCGGGCGATGAAGGGCCATGTCGATCTGGCCAGCACCGAAGCGATGAAGTTCAAGGAAGGCGACGGCGCGGCCTATGCCTTCCATGCGCAGACCACCGATCGGCTGGTGCTGGCCGCCAGCGACGGGCGGTTCTATACGCTCGCCCCCGATCGCCTGCCCGGCGGGCGCGGCCTGGGCGAACCGGTGCGGCTGATGATCGATCTGGCTGAAGGCACCGAGATCGTCAGCCTGTTCACCCATCAGCCCGATCGCCGCCTGCTGCTGGCGGCCAGCGACGGGCGCGGCTTCCAGATCGACAGCGCCGAACTGCTGGCGGAAACGCGCAAGGGCAAGGGCGTAGTGAACCCGCGCGAAGGTGCCCGCCTTGCTGTCATCCGCTGGATTGCCCCGGCCGACGACGTGGTGGCGGTGATTGGCGAGAACCGCAAATTGCTGGTCTTCCCGCTGGATGAACTGCCACAGATGCAGAAGGGCCAGGGCGTGGCGCTGCAGAAATACAAGGATGGCGGCATGGCCGACGTGCGCACGTTCGTGATGGCCGACGGGCTGAGCTGGCCGATGGGCGGCGACAGTGGCCGCACCCGCACCGAAGCCGATCTGAGCTTCTGGAAAGGCGCCCGCGCCAGCGCCGGCCGCATGCCGCCCAACGGCTTCCCGCGCGACAACAAGTTCACCCCCTGAACCCTCGCCACGGCGGCAGGGCCGGAGTAAGGCTGGCACCATGATCGGTATTATCCTCATTGCCGTGCTAAATGTCGCCATGTTTGCCTGGTTTTTTTATCTGGCCGCGAAAGACCCATCGAACATGTTCAAGCGCCGCCGCCCACCAACCGATTCCAGCGATGGCGAGGGCGGCGGCCCGGGCGGCGATCAGCCGCCGCAGGCCTGACGCCAATGGTGGTCGTCATCCTGATCCTGCTGTCGCTGGGCGTCGTCGGTTTCATCATGCTCACCGATTCCCGCAAGGATACCAGCCTGAAGCGGCTGGAGCAGCGCGCGAGTGATGTCGCCAGCGCAGATGCCGACAGCGATGGTGGCGGAGATGGTGGGGGCGACTGACTCCGGCCCCGCTGATTCCTGCCCGCCGATTCCAGTTGCCGTCGCGTTTGAATCGATATAAATATGATATCGTATTTATATCGAGGAGAATGATGTGACGACGCACGATCCAGTCCGCCAGCCCAGCCTTGAACGGGCCGGTGTGGGCAGCAATGGCATTGCCATGTTGTTTCTGGCGCTGCTCACCATCGCCGCCAGCCTGTTCGGCGTTGTGGCCCTGCTGGGCGGCCGTTCGCCGATCATCGCGGTGGCGCTGGCGCTGCTGACGTTTGTTTTCCTGTTCATCATCAGCGGCTTTTACATGCTGCAGCCCAACGAAGGCGCGGCCATCACCCTGTTCGGCGAGTACAAGGGCACTGATCGGGTAAACGGCCTGCGCTGGACCTGGCCATGGATGGGCAAGACAAAGATTTCGCTGCGCGCCAACAACCTGATTTCGCAGCAGATCAAGGTGAATGATCTGCGCGGCAACCCGGTCGAGATCGCGGCCCAACTGGTCTGGCGTGTCACCGATACGGCGCAGGCCTTGTTCGACGTCGATGATTATCGCGGCTTCGTCACGGCCCAGGTCGAAGTGGCGGTGCGCACCATCGGCGCGCGTTATCCCTATGACGATTTCGAGCACAAGGAAGTCACGCTGCGCGGCGATCACGAACGCGTGTCGGGCGAACTGCGCGCCGAACTGATCAACCGGCTCAGCGTGGCTGGCATCACGGTCGATGAATGCGGCTTCACCCACCTGGCTTATGCGCCCGAAATCGCCGGCGCCATGCTGCGCCGCCAGCAGGCCGCCGCCGTGGTTGCCGCCCGCGAAACGCTGGTGGCCGGTGCAGTTGGCATGGTCGAAATGGCGCTGGCCCAGTTGAGCGCGAAAAAAATCGTCACGCTGGATGACGAGCGCAAGGCGGCCATGGTTTCCAACCTGATGGTGGTGCTGTGCGGCGAACGCGAGACCCAGCCCATCGTCAACGCCGGCAGCCTTTATTGATGGTGTGATGACGGCAAAAAAGGCCTTTCCACTGCGGCTCGATCCGGCGCTCCACACAGCGCTGGAACGTGCTGCAGCGGACGAATTCCGCAGCCTGAATGCCCAGATCGAAGTGCTGCTGCGCGAGGCCTTGCTGCGGCGCGGCGTGAAAGTGATCGTAACGCCGGCGCCGAAACGCGGCCGGCCACCGGCTTCGGCTGAAGACTGATACCAAGCCCCTGCGGGTCTAACCTTGCGCGAATTGCAATTGGCATGGGCTGGAGAACGAGGAAGCAGAGCCTCCGGCGGGCAGGCCTGAGGCCTGCACCCATTTGTTATCTGCTCGCCATGCCCAAATTTGGTCGCGAGGCGCACGCCAACGAAAGTGGGTCCAGGGGCTCAGCCCCTGG
>NZ_JANPML010000389.1:0-19070 GCF_031422795.1 Sandarakinorhabdus sp. | reverse complement strand
GGTGCTGATCCCGCAGCTGCGTCTGACGCCGCCGGCGCTGATGCGCTGGGGCACGCTGCTTGCCGCTGCGGGAACGGCCGGCATCGCGGTTTCCGGCAGCCTTTATGCGCTGGTGATCGCGTTTGCGCTGATGAGCATGGGCTATGGCCTGGCGCGGCCGGGCTTCACCGCTGGTGCCAGCATCGCCGTCTCCCGCGCCGAACAGGGCGGCGTTGCGGGCGCGGTCACCTCGGTCAACGGCAGCTGCTTCGTGTTTGCACCAGCCGTCGGCATCGGCCTGTATCAGATCGGCCCGTCGGTCACCTATTGGCTGGGCGCAGCGGCGTTGCTGGCGCTGGCCGTCTATGCCTTCGCCAAGCCGGAACTGGGCCGCGAACCGAGCGAATATAGCGAAGACTGATCATCGCGGCTTCCTGGTCTCGACGCTGGCGAACTTCATCAGGTCAGAGCCATCAACCGTCTGATACCAAGTCCTGGAAATGCAAACCCTACGCAAGCAAGGAAACGGGCCTCCGGCGGCCAGGGCCTGAGGCCCTGGACCCGCCTTCATCAGAGCCGCGACAAGCGACACATTTCGCGCCCGCATCATCGTAAAACAAATGGGTGCAGGCCTCCGGCCGGCCCGCCGGAGGCTGCCACTTCCTGATTCTTCAGGTCTTCCGCGACAGGCCAAGATCAATGCGGCTGGGTGTCAGCGGCGGCCACGGGAGCCGCCGCGAGGATCACCAAAGCCGCCAGCCGGCCTCTCAAACGCCGGCGGGCGCCTCACCCAGGCCGGTGCCGCGACGGCCCGCCTTGGGGATGGCCGACGTGCCCGAAGCCGGACGCGCCACCGGAGTGGTGGTGGCACTGCCGCGATTGATGGTGCCGCCGTCCATCACCTGCTTGATCTCGTCACCGGTCAGGGTTTCATATTCAAGCAGTGCGCCAGCAATAGCGTGCAGCTGGTCGATATTCTCGGTCAGCACGTATTTGGCGCGGTCATAGCCGGTGGTCACGATGGCGCGCACTTCGCTGTCGATCATCTGCGCGGTCTCTTCCGACATGTTCTGCGCCTTGGTCACGCTGTGGCCCAGGAACACCTCTTCCTGGTTCTCGACATATTTCAGCGGGCCCAACTTGTCGGACATGCCCCACTGGGTCGCCATCGAGCGCGCCAGATCGGTGGCATAGCTGATATCGGACGACGCGCCGGAGCTGACCTTGTCATAGCCGAAGATCACTTCTTCAGCGACACGGCCACCCATGGCGACCGCCAGGTTGGCGTACATCTTGTCCCGGTGATAACTGTACTGATCGCGTTCCGGCAGGCGCATCACCATGCCCAGCGCGCGGCCGCGCGGGATGATGGTGGCCTTGTGAATCGGGTCCGACGCCTGTTCATGCAGCGAGACAAGCGCGTGGCCGGCCTCGTGATAGGCGGTCATTTTCTTCTCGTCTTCGGTCATCGCCATGGTCTTGCGTTCGGTGCCCATCAGCACCTTGTCCTTGGCGTCTTCGAATTCGCGCATCGACACCAGTCGCTTGCCGCGGCGGGCGGCCAGCAACGCGGCTTCGTTGACCAGATTGGCGAGATCGGCCCCGGCAAAGCCCGGCGTGCCGCGCGCGATGGTGCGGGCGTTCACGTCGGGCGCCAACGGCACCTTCTTCATGTGGACGCCCAGAATCTTCTCGCGCCCATCGATATCTGGGCGGCCCACCACCACCTGGCGATCGAAACGGCCGGGACGCAGCAACGCCGGGTCAAGCACATCGGGGCGGTTGGTGGCGGCGATGATGATGATACCTTCGTTGGTATCGAAGCCGTCCATTTCCACCAGCAGCTGGTTCAATGTCTGCTCGCGTTCGTCGTTGCCGCCGCCCAAGCCAGCGCCACGGCTGCGGCCGACGGCGTCGATTTCATCGATGAAGATGATGCACGGCGCCGACTTCTTGCCCTGTTCGAACATGTCGCGGACACGGCTGGCACCGACGCCGACGAACATTTCGACGAAATCGGAACCCGAAATGGAGAAGAACGGCACATTGGCTTCGCCAGCAATGGCGCGGGCCAGCAGCGTCTTGCCGGTGCCGGGCGGGCCGACCAGTAGCGCGCCCTTCGGAATCTTGCCGCCCAGGCGGCTGAAACGGCCCGGATCCTTCAGGAAGTCGACGATTTCCTGCAGTTCTTCGCGGGCTTCATCAATGCCGGCCACGTCTTCAAACGTTACACGGCCTTCCTTCTGAACGAGCAGCTTGGCGCGCGATTTGCCGAAACCCATGGCGCCGCGGCCGGCACCGTTCTGCATCTGACGCATCACAAAGATCCAGATGCCGATCATCAGGATGAAGGGCAGCATGTTCAGGAACAGCTGCGCGATCACCGAACGGCTTTCCTCCGGCTTGGCGTCAAAGCGCACGCCCTTGGCGCGAAGGCGCTCGATCAGTTGGGTGTCACCGGGGTTGAAGGTGCGGAATTCTTCATCGCCGCTGGTGCGGCCAACAATTTCATCACCACGGATCTCGACCGATTTCACTGCGCCATCATCCACGCGCGCCAGGAAATCCGAATAGACCAGCGTATCGCCGCTGCGCGAGGAACCGGTGCCCTGCATCACGTTCACCGCCACGGCGAGGCCAAGCAGGATGACGACCCACAAACCCAGATTTTTCATCCAGGGGCTGGGCGTGCGGTTGTTGGGGCCTTCGGACATGAACTGTTCCCGATCAGATACGGACGCGTGTGCAAAGCAACGGCAAACCGTTCAGCGCTCACAAACCCAAGATAGGGCGGAATGACTGCGTTGCAATCCGCCTGTGCTGTTCTGCCCCGTTTCAGGCGGCGTTTTGTGGCCTTTTGCCGCCCTTCTGTGGCGGCTGGGTGACGGAAAGTTGCCAGATTGTGCCGGGCCGCGCGACTACGCCGGCCAACGTGCCGCTGAAACCATCACCGAGTCGCGCCGCCAGCCGGGCGATGTCACTGCCCCGCACCGGCCGGCCTGCCAGCGTTTCCAAAGCCAGCGTTTCCACCGCCCGTGCCAGCAACCGCTGCACCAGCGCTGCGGGCAGCCCGCCGGCATCAATTGCCAAGCGACCATCGGTTTCGCGCACCCGCCCGGCCCAAGCCAGATCGGCCGCCCAGGCCAGAGCTTGGGCATCGGCGGCCAGATGCGCCGCGCTGGCCGCCAGAGCAGCAGCATCCAGCGCCGGATTGGCGGCCAGCAGGGCCCTGGCCTGCGTGCGATCGTGGCGTGTGTCGTGGTTCGCGGGATCATCGACCAGTTGCCAGCCAGCGGCTGCAGCAATGGCTGAAAGCGCTGCCTTGCGGCAGCCCAGCAAGGGCCGCACCAGCATCACGCCCGATGGCTGGTCGGCCCGCAGCGGCCGTGCGGCACGGATGCCGGCTAACCCGCCGCTGGCGCTGGCGCGGCCCAGCCGCATCAGCAGGGTTTCGGCCTGATCATCGGCATGATGCGCCGTCAGCAGCAGTGCATGCCGGTGCTGCACGCACCAATCGCCAAGCAATTCATAGCGGGCCGCCCGGGCGCGGGCCTGCACATTGCTGTCAAAGCCCGGGCCTTCACGCACAAGCGTTTGATGGGGAATGGCGCGTGCGGCGCACTGGGCCGCAACACCAGCGGCTTCAGCAGCGGCGGCGGCCCGCAGGCGGTGATCAACTGTAAGCGCCGTTACCCGGCCCGGAAAAGCCGCCGCCGCCAGCGACAGCAGCGCCAGGCTGTCTGGCCCGCCCGAGGTTGCCACGGCAAGGCGTTCATCAACGGAAACCGGGCGGCCCAGCGCTGCCCCGATCAGTGCGGCAAGATCAGGCCGCACATCTGGCGGGCTCACGCAGCGCACTTGGCTTTCGTGCGCTGGCGGCCGGCATCGGCCTTCTGCGTATCGGTCAATTTGGCTCCATACACTGTTTCCAATTCGCCCAGCACCTGGCAGGCGTCCTTGGGCTTGGTCATGGCGTTCAGAGCGTTGGCGAGCGCAATCAGGGCGTCTGGCGCCGGGGTTGAGCGCGGAGCCGACTGATAGACATCGAGGAACGCCTTGGCGGCCTGCGGATATTGCGTGCGCGCGGCAAAGCTGCGGCCAAGCCAATATTTGGCCTGCGGCACGCGGGTGGATTTCGGCCAATCGGCAACGAACTGGCTCATGGCGGTTTCAACACCCGGCCAGTCGCGCGCGGTCACCTTGGGATAAGCCACAGCCCAGGCGGCCCCGTCGGTAGCTGGCTTGGTGGTTGGCTTGGCGGCAGGCTTGATGGGGGCCGCAACCGTGCCGCCTAAACCCGTGGCCGAACCCGTGGCCGGAGCGGCGACCGGTGCCGAACCGTCCACCGGTGCAGCTGCGCCGCCGGGATTTTCCAGCGCGTTCAGGCGAAATTCCGCATCGCCCTTCAACCGGCGCTGGCTGTCTTCCAGCTGCCGCAGCTTGTATTCCATGGCCTCGATCTGGCCGGTCATGGTTTTCAACTGGCCTTCCAGCGCATCCACCCGTCCGGTCAGATCGGCAATCGGCGTGGTGGCCGGCGGCGTTTCCGGCGCAGGCACGGGCGCGGCGGCCTGGGCCGGGATTTCCGGTTCGAAGTAGCGCGCGTTGCCGCCGGGAAACACCTTGCGCTGCACGGCGCGCATTTCCGATTCGAGCGTTCCCACCCGGCGATCCAGCTTGCCCACATCCACCGCCTGCGCCGCCAGCGGGGCGGGCAACAGCACGGCAGCAGCAAGCAGGGCGGGCAGCAAACGGGTCAAGGTCGGGCTCCAGAAACTCAGCGTGGCGCCGGTTGTGGCGCAGCCTGACTTGCCGGACCCTGAACGAGCGGCGCGGCAGCAGCAGACCCGGCAAAGCGTTCCGCCAACGCCGGCGCGGTCAGCACAACGCCGTCAATGGTATCCACCGGGCCGCCAAGGGGCGGCAGCTTCACGCCGGCCACCGTCACTTCGATCACCCCGGCGCGGCCGGCGCGCAGCACCAGCGGGCCATTGTCTTCCGGCACATTGTAGATGCTCCCCGCCACCATCAGGCCTTGAAAGGCGCGTTTGCCGGTGACACGGCTATAGATTTTCACCCACACATCCTCGCGCGCCGTCAGCACCACCGGCCCGCTGGCGGGGATCGCCGCCGGAGTGGCCGGGGTGGCGGGGGTGGCGGGGGCAACAATCGGCACGCCGCCAGCCGGGGCTGCCGGCGCCGAGCCCGCAACCTGGCCCGGCGGCGTGACCGCCGCAGCCGGCGGAGCGCTCGGCACCGGCTCCAGCACGCCACTGCCATAAAGCCCGAGACCGCCGATCACCAGCACCAGCACCGCCAGCCCGGCAAAGGCCAGCCCACGCGATGGCAGGCGCGCTTCATCCAGCGGTTCCAGGCTGGGTGCGGTTGGCACATGCGGGGTCAACCGGGTTTCCGTACGGAACTGGGCGCCCACGGCTTCGGGATTGAGGCCGACACTGCGTGCAAAGGTCTTCACGAAGCCCAGCGCATAGGGCAGCGCCGGCAACGCTTCGTGATCATCGGCTTCGATGGCCATCAGATGCCGCAGCGGCACGCGGGTTTCGCGGGCCACATCGGCCAACTCGCGCCCAGCCGCCGCCCGCGCTTCAGCCAGCAGGGCGCCAACCGTCAGGCCCCGGTAAGACCCTTGCTGGTTTGCTGTATTTCCCTGTTCGTCATCGACCATTCGGGCGAACCTTCCGCTTTGTCTCGGACATGCCCATTGTCATCGTCTGGTGTCAATCATCTGCAAGCGGTTTGCACCGCTTTTGCGGCAGTGCAGCACACACTGCAGACCCTTGGCTTGCCCTTATGCCGGGCTTGCCCTATGGGCGCAGCCGATATGGCCGGCCCACAGCTGGCGATCTGACCCGAATTGCCCCCAACGGCTGCTAACGCCTCATTTGTCCGGAAGCCCCGCATGTCCACCCGCAACATCGCGATCATCGCGCACGTCGACCATGGCAAGACCACTCTGGTCGACCAGCTGTTCCGCCAGTCCGGCACCTTCCGCGACAACCAGCGCGTGGCCGAACGGGCCATGGATTCCAACGATCTGGAAAAAGAACGCGGGATCACCATCCTGGCCAAGTGCACCAGCATCGAATGGGCCGATGCCGATGGCAATCCCTACCACGTCAACATCGTCGATACCCCCGGCCACGCCGATTTCGGCGGCGAAGTGGAACGCATCCTGTCGATGGTTGATGGCGTGATCCTGCTGGTCGATGCCGCCGAAGGCCCGATGCCGCAAACCAAATTCGTCTGCGGCAAGGCGCTGGCGCTGGGCCTGCGGCCAATCGTGGTGGTCAACAAGATCGATCGTCCCGATGCGCGCGCCAGCGAAGTGTTGAACGAAGTGTTCGATCTGTTCGTGACGCTGGAAGCCAACGACGATCAGCTCGATTTTCCCATCCTCTATGCCTCGGGCCGTGGCGGTTATGCCGGGCCGACCGATGATGTGCGTTCGGGCGACCTGAAGCCGCTGTTCCAGAAGATCGTCGATCATGTGCCGCCGCCCAGCGGTGACCCGGAAGCGCCGTTCCGCATGCTGGTTTCGCTGCTGGACCGCGACAATTTCCTGGGCCGCATCCTGACGGGGCGCATCATGTCGGGCACGCTGAAGGTGAACAGCCCGATCCACGCGCTGAACCCGGACAACAAGGTGGCCGAAATCGGCCGCGCGTCGAAGATCTTTGCCTTCCGCGGCCTCGAGCGTGTTGCTGTCGATCAAGCCGTGGCCGGGGACATCGTCGCCCTGGCTGGCCTGACCAAGGCCACCGTGGCCGATACCATCGCCGAACAGAGCGTGAGCGAAGCGCTGGCCGCGCAGCCGATCGATCCGCCGACCCTGTCGATGACCTTCAGCGTGAATGACAGCCCCTATGCCGGCAAGGATGGTTCGAAGGTGACCAGTCGCATGATCGCTGATCGCCTGGCCCGCGAAGCTGAAGGCAATGTGGCGATCCGCATCACCGAACTGCCGTCGAAGGACGCATTTGAAGTGGCTGGCCGCGGCGAACTGCAGCTGGGCGTGCTGATTGAAACCATGCGCCGCGAAGGCTTTGAACTGTCGATCAGCCGCCCGCGGGTGATTTTCGGCACCGATGAAGCCGGCAAGCGCACCGAGCCCTATGAAATCGTCGTGATCGACGTGGACGAAGCCTATTCCGGCACGGTTGTCGAAAAGATGGCGACCCGCAAGGCCGAGATGACCGACATGCGCCCGAGCGGCGGCGGCAAGACCCGCCTCACCTTCTCGTCTCCGTCGCGCGGCCTGATCGGCTATCACGGCGAGTTCCTGTCCGACACGCGCGGCACCGGCATCATGAACCGGCTGTTTGAAAAATACGGCCCGCACAAGGGCACGATTTCCGGTCGCGCCAACGGCGTGCTGATCTCGACGGAAAGCGGCGAAGCCGTCACCTATGCACTGGGCTATCTGCAGCCGCGCGGCATCCTGATGATCGGCCCGGGCGAATCTGTTTACCAGGGCATGGTGATCGGCGAGAACGCACGTGAGGAAGATCTTGAGGTCAACCCGCTGAAATCGAAGGCGCTGACCAACTTCCGCGCCAGCGGCAAGGATGATGCCATCCAGCTGTCACCGCCCAAGAAGCTGACGCTGGAACAGGCCATCGCCTATATCGACGAGGACGAACTGGTGGAGGTGACGCCCAATCACATCCGCCTGCGCAAGATCCACCTCGATCCCAACGAGCGCAAGCGCGCCAGCCGCGCCCGCCAGACAGGCTGAACAGCGACCAGCGCGCCACTGCGACAACAGCGCGATTGCGGGGCCGGGCGGGAGCGCCTAGGCCGCGCATCCTGATTGGCCGCAGCGGGCCAGGCGGATGCCGCACCGGCTCCGTGCTCGAGCTGGAGTTTCTCTGATGACCATTTATGACGACGACAGCCCGATGGACGCGCCGGCGCGCGCCGATTTCATCACCATCCCGCAGGCCGAAGCCGAAGACGCCATTCGCACGCTGATTCGCTGGACCGGCGATGATCCGACCCGCGAAGGCCTGCTCGACACGCCAAAGCGCGTGGCCAAGGCCTGGCGCGAATATACCAAGGGCTATGCCGAAGATCCCGGCCTGCACCTGTCGCGCACCTTTGCCGAAGTCGGCGGCTATGACGAGATCGTGATCCTGCGCGACATCCCGTTCCAGTCGCACTGCGAACATCACATGGCGCCGATCATCGGCAGGGCGCACATCGCCTATCTGCCGCGCAGCCGGGTGGTGGGCATTTCAAAGCTGGCGCGCGTGCTGCACGGCTATGCCCGGCGGCTGCAGGTGCAGGAACGATTGACGGCGGAAGTGGCCGATTGCATCCAGCAGCATCTTGATCCGGTGGGCGTCGCCGTGGTGATCGAAGCGACGCATGCCTGCATGTCGGCCCGCGGCGTGATGACCCCGGGCGTGGTGATGACCACCAGCCGCATGATGGGCACATTCCGCAACGATCACAGCAGCCGCACCGAAGTGCTGCGCCTGATGGGGAAGGGCTGACAGTTCGGCACCGGGCGGCAAGCCACTTGCTCTGCGCCGATTTTTGCGCGATTCTGCCGCGATGAAACACTCGCACGTTCTGCTTCTTGCCCTTCTCATCACCACAAAGGCCGCTGCGCAGCAGGCCGCGGCACCTACCCCGACCGGAGCCGAGCAGATCGTCACCCCCGACAAGGGTGAAACCGACGACGCGCTGGAACGCGCGGCCACAAAGCCGCTGCGCGATCTCAATATCATGGCGACCAAGACGGCGCCGGAACTGGCCGCGATCATGGCGCGGCCCTATGCGTTGGAAGGCTTGCGCACCTGCAGGCAGCTCAACGCCGAAGTGAACTGGATCACGACGCTGGTTGGCCCCGATGTCGATGATCCGGCCTTGGCCAGCAAGCGCGGCCGCGACCCGGCCGAGCAGTTGCTGGACGGCGCCGAGAGCATCACCGGCAATCTGATCCTGGGGCAGGGGCTAATCCGCGAAATCACCGGTGCCAGCAAATCGGCGCGCAAAGCCGCCGGCGCCCGGCTGGCCGGACAGCTGCGCCGCAGCTACATCAAGGGCGTGATGTTCAATCGTGGCTGCAGGCTGGTTCCGCCCCCGCCCACAAAGCCGTAATTTGCCTGTTGCCGCCGCACCCTGTATCCGGAGCGGCTTTTTGCCAACCGGGATGATCCATCATGCAGGCCAGCCCTGCCCCAGACGAAACGGCCGACCACGGCCTGCCGGTGCTGCTGAAGCTGGCAGCGCCGGTCGTCGCGTCGCGGCTGGGCATCATGGCGATGGGTCTGGTCGATACCATTGTTGTTGGCCGTTATAGCGCCAGCGAACTGAGCTATCACGCGCTGGGCTGGGCGGTGACCGGCGTGGTGCTGACCACCGCGCTGGGCCTGTTGTCGGGCGTGCAGGTGATGACCAGCCAGGCCATCGGCGAAGGCCGCGAAGCCGAAACCGGCGCGATCCTGCGGCGCGGGCTGGCCTATGCCACGTGGATTTCGCTGGCTTGCGCGCTGTTCCTGTTCGTCACCGGCGGGCCAATGCTGGTGGCGTTCGACATGGCGCCGGGGCTGGCTGAGGGCGCGACGCTGGTGCTGCAGGTGCAGGCAGTGTCGCTGGTGCCTATCATCGTCGCCGATGCCGGGCTGTTCTGGCTGGAGGCCCACGGCCGCGCCATTACCGGCATGGTGGCAATGTGGCTGGCAAATATCGTCAACCTCTTCGTCAATCTGTGGCTGGTGCCCGGTGACAATATCTTCGGGGTGAGCGGTGCAGCGGCGAGCGCCTGGGCGACCTTTGCCAGCCGGCTGTTCCTGCTGGTGGTGCTGGCAGCTGTCATCCTGCGCTGGCGCCGCTCGCGGGAACTGGGCGTGCTGTCACCGGCGCCGCGCGATGCAGCCGCAGCCCGGGCGATGCGCGCTGTCGGCTATGGCGCGGCGGTGAGCTATTTCATCGAAAGCCTGGCCTTTTCGGCGATGGCGGTGTTTGCCGGCTGGATCAGCGTCACGGCGGTGGCGATCTGGGCCGTGGTGATCAACGTGGCGGCACTGGTGTTCATGGTGCCGCTGGGGCTTTCGGTGGCGACATCGGTGCTGGTCGGCCGGGCCTATGGCGCCCGCGATTCCCGCGCCATGCTGGCTTCGGCCGGGCAAGGGTTTGGCGTGACGTCGGCGGTTCTGCTGATCGTGTCGCTGGGGGTGTGGCTGTTCCCCGATGCCATTGCCGCGGCTTACTCTCGCGAAGCAGCCGTGATGGCCGGTATCGCCAGCGCCATGATCCTTTCCAGCCTGTTCTTTGCGGCCGACGGCCTGCAGGTGGTGGCCGCGCAATCGCTGCGCGCCCGATCGGACATCCGCGCGCCGGCGATGATTCACATCATTTCCTATGTGGTGGTGATGATGCCGCTGGCGTACTGGCTGGGCATCACATCGGGCGGCGGGGTGGATGGCCTGATCTGGGCGATCATCATCGCCAGTGCGCTGTCAGCCGTGTTGCTGTGGGGCCGCTTTGCCTGGCTGGCACGGCTTCCGCTTACGCCGCCTGACGCACCGTCCGTTTCGCTCCCCGCCTGATTTCGGCGCTCAGATCCGTTACATAAGGTTCGAAATTCACCTGCATGGTGTGGCGGCGGCTGGCGTAATAATGGCCCTGATAGCGTTCTTCTTCGGCGACGATTGTTTGCGCCATCGCTTGCGGCGACGGCAGCGCGTACCGCCCGGCCAGATACGCCGCCAGCAGCTTTGATTGCTGTTCCGCCAGGTTGACCAGTGTTGGCAGCGTTTGCGCCAGCCCCATGAACCACAGGCCGTGCAGGGCCGGATCAGCCTGCACCATGCGCTTGTAGAGCGGGATGTGATTATCGATCACCTTGGCGTCGTCGGGCGACAGGAACGGAAATTCGATGTTGTAGCCCGTCGCGCAGATGATCGCGTCCAGCACTTCGCGGCTGCCATCGGTGAACACCACCCCGTCGCCATCCAGCCGGGCGATGGCCGGCTTTACTGCGATGTCGCCGCTGCCGACGCGGGTGAGGAACTCGCCGCTCACTGTGGGGTGGGCGTCCAGCGGTTCATGGTCGGGCGTTGGCAGGCCATAATCTTCCATGTTGCCGACCAGGCTCTTCACCTTGCGGCGGCCGATCCAGCGCGCGATTGGTAGCGGCAGCCATGGCGGCGCCGCCTGCTTGTCGGCGGGGACGCCGTTGAAATATTTGGGCAGCACCCACACGCCGCGCCGGGTCGAGACAAAGCAGCGTTCGGTGATGCTGCGCTGGCCAAGCTCGGAAGCGATATCGACTGCGCTGTTGCCCAGCCCCACCACCATGACCCGTTTGCCGATCAGGTTCAGCGGCGCGAAGGGGGTGCGATAGTCGTGCGCATGGATGATGGCGCCATTGAACTGGCCCTCCCACACCGGGCGGTTCGGGCTCCAGTGATGGCCATTGGCCACCACGACGGCACGATAGGCCTTGGTGCCATGCCTGGTCTTCACATCCCAGTTCCCATCCGCCCGGCGCGTGACCTGCATCACCGGCGTTTCAAACTGCACCAGGCTCCGCAGCCCGAAATGATCGACATAATCATTGAAATATTGCGCGATCAGGCTGTGGTGCGGGAAATCCGGCCAGTCGCCGGGCACCGGGTACTCCTCAAACTGCAGCCGCCATTTCGACGTGTCGATGTGCAGCGACTGGTACGCGCTGCTCATGCCGTTGGGGTTGTTGTAAGCCCAGTTGCCGCCAATCCGGTCCGACGCTTCGAACCAGTCGAAAACAATCCCCTCGTCGCGCAACCGCTTGGCGGTGGTAAAGCCGGAACAGCCGGCACCGATCAAGGCAACAGGAAGCATGACCGCCATCCTAGGCCGTTGTGGCGGCCGCGCCACCTGACGCTTTGCAGATGCAGCAAGCCGCGGCGGTTGGCCGCTTGAGCAACAGGCGCAAATGCGGTCTATGCCATGCAGATGAGCGTTCACATCCCCTTGCTGGCCCAGCCATGAGCACCGGCGTCCACGCCAGCGAAGACCTGCTGTTCAGCATTCTGGTGCAGCTGATCATCATGATCGGCGCGGCCCGCACACTCAACATCGTCGCCCGGCGGCTGGGCCAGCCCGGCGCGGTGGGGGAGATCGTTGCCGGCCTGATGCTCGGGCCCTCCCTGCTGGGTGCGCTGGCGCCCGCGCTGTCGATTTCGCTGTTCGGCGCCACACCGGCATCGGCCATCACCATCATCAGCCAGATCGGCCTGACCCTGTTGATGTTCCAGATCGGCATGGAATTCGAGTTCGGCCATCTGCAGACCCCGCAACACCGCAAGGGCGCGCTGCTGATTGCGGCTGCGTCGGTGGTGGTGCCGCTGGCCGGCGGGCTGGCGCTGGGCTGGATCACGGCGCCGAGCCTCGCCCCGGGCATCGATCCGCTGCTGTATTCCCTGTTCTTCGGCAACGCGCTGGCAATCACGGCGCTGCCGATCCTGGGGCGCATCCTGGCGCAGTTCGGGCTGACCGACAAACCGATGGGCGTGGTGGCAATTGCGGCAGCGGCCGTTAACGACGTGGCGGGCTGGGTGCTGCTCGCCTCCATCTCGGCGCTGGCAGCGGCGCGATTCTCGGGTGGTGCGCTGGCGCTGCAATTGGCCGGCATCGCCACCTTGCTGATCGTGGCGCGGGTGGTGCTGGCGCCGTTGGCCAGCCGGCTGGTGGCGGCTTTTCCGCCCAGCAGCGGCCGGCTTGATCCCACGCTGATGGCGGCCATGCTGGCGATGACGTTCGGCCTCGCCATCTGCACTTACAAGCTGGGCATCTTCGCCATTTTCGGCGGCTTCCTCGGCGGGCTGATCATGCACCGCCACGCCGCCTTCGTGAGCGCATGGAAGGGCCAGGTTGGCGGCTTTGTGCTGGTGTTCTTCCTGCCGGTGTTCTTCACCTACACCGGCCTGCGCACCAATCTGCTCGGGCTGGGGCTGGCGGATCTGGGCTGGCTGGCGGTCATCCTTGCGGTCGCCATCCTCGCTAAGATCTTGCCGGTTTATGCCGCAGCGCGACTGTCGGGCTACACGCCGGCGGAATCCGCGGTGCTGGGCAGCCTGATGAACACCCGCGCGCTGATGGAGTTGATCGTCCTCAACATCGGCCGCGATCTCGGGGTCATCCCGGCCAATCTGTTCACCATGCTGGTGGTGATGGCCGTGCTGACCACCATCATGACCGGCCCCTTGCTGAGACAGCTGTTGCCGCGCACTGGCCACATCATCCCGGCCGGCGTCGAGGCCTGAAGGCGCACGGCTGGCGCTGGCACCGGGTTTTGGCTACGACAGGGCCACGCTCCATTAGCGCTCCATCGGCGCTCCAGCCGGGCGGCAGTAACTGTGGGCGGCAATACTTGCGTTAACGTTCACATTCCTGTTCAAGGAAGCATGATGACGGCGGCGACTTCCCTGCTTTTGTTCGGCGCGACGGGCGATCTTTCGCGGCGTATGCTGATCCCGTCGCTGTTCGGATTGAGCGTGGATGGCCTGCTCCATCCTGATCTGCGCATCATTGGTACCGCGCGTTCGGCGCTGGACAGCGGCAGCTTCCGCGAGATGGCGGCCAAGGCGCTGGAACAGTTCATCGAGCCGGACCGGCGGCCCGCAGCCGCCGTTGCCAGCTTCCTCGATCGCCTGGCCTATGTGCCGCTGGATGCCACCCGCGCCGATGGCTTTGCCGCGCTGGCCAGCGAAGTGGGTGATCCGTGCAGATTGGCGATCTTCCTGTCGACCGCGCCCAGCTTGTTCGGGTCGACCATTGCTGGCCTGGCAAGCGCCGGGCTGGCCTGCGACGGCGCACGGCTGGCACTGGAAAAGCCGCTGGGCCACGATCTGGCCAGCAGCCGCGCGATCAACGATGCCGTGGCGGCCGCCTATCCCGAAAGCCAGATTTTCCGCATCGATCATTATCTGGGCAAGGAAACCGTCCAGAATCTACTGGCGCTGCGTTTTGGCAACGTGCTGCTGGAACCGCTGTGGAACGCTGCCGGGATCGATCATGTGCAGATCAGCGTTGGTGAAACCGTCGGGCTGGAAAGCCGCGCCGATTATTATGACGGCATGGGCGCCCTGCGCGACATGGTGCAGAACCACATGCTGCAATTGCTGGCGCTGGTCGCCATGGAACCGCCAGCGCGGCTCGATCCGGCCGCCGTGCGCGATGAAAAGGTGAAGGTGCTGCGATCGCTGCGGCCGATCACCGCCAAGGACGTCGAAAGCCACAGCGTGCGCGGCCAATATGGTGCAGGCGCGATTCTGGGCCAGCCGGTGCCGGCCTACCTGGACGAACTGGGCCGCCCGTCCAACACCGAAACTTTTGTGGCGCTGAAGGCCCATGTCGATAACTGGCGCTGGAAAGGTGTGCCGTTCTATCTGCGCACCGGCAAACGCATGCCGGAACGGGTGAGCGAGATCATCGTACAGTTCCGCCCGGTGCCGCATTCGATGTTCGGCGATGCCGCGCTGCAGGCCAACAAGTTGATCATCTCCATCCAGCCCGATGAAAATGTTGGCCTGACGATGATGGCCAAGGTGCCGGGGCTGGACCGCGACGGGCTGAAGCTGCGCGCTGTGCCGCTCGATATCGGCATGACCAATGCCTTTGCCGATGTGCGCCGCCGCATTGCCTATGAACGGCTGATGCTGGATCTGATCGAAGGCCGGCAGACGCTGTTCGTGCGCCGCGACGAAGTGGAAGCGCAGTGGACCTGGATCGATGCGATCCGCGCCGGCTGGGCGGAAACCGGCATGGTCGTAAAGCCTTATGCTGCCGGCAACTGGGGCCCGGCGGCGGCCATCGCACTGACCGAACGCGACGCAAGGAGCTGGCATGACTGAGCTTGTCGCCGCCGACATTGGCGGCACTCACGCCCGTTTCGCGCTGGCCCGGCTGGATGGCGCTGGCAACGTGGTGGCGCTGGATGAACCGGTGGTGATGCGCTGCGCCGAACATGCTTCGCTGCAGATGGCGTGGGAAAGCTTTGGCAACAGCATTGGCCGGGCGCTGCCCCGCGCCGCCGCCATTGCCGTTGCCGGTCCGGTGGTGGGTGAAGAGCTGAAGCTGACCAACAATCCCTGGGTGATCCGGCCCGCAATGGTGAACGAAAAACTGGGCGTTGATGCCCATGTGCTGGTGAATGATTTCGAGGCTGTGGCCTATGCCGTGGGCGCCTGCGGGGCAGATCAGTTCCAGCACATCTGCGGGCCGGATCAGCCGTTTCCCGACACTGGCACAATTTCCGTGCTGGGGCCTGGCACCGGGCTGGGGGTTGGACTGCTGGTCAGGCAGGCCAAATCTCATTTGGGCGCTGCTGATTGGCAGGTGCTGCCCACCGAAGGCAGCCACGGCGATTTTTCCCCGGTGGACAGCCTGGAAGATGCGATCCTGGCGCATTTCCGCCGCCGCTTTGGCCGGGTTTCGGCAGAACGCGTTATTTCAGGGCCAGGTCTGGCCGATATCCACGCCGCGCTGGCGTCACTGGAAGGACGCGCGATCCAGCCCATGGACGACAAGACATTGTGGGCGCTGGCCATGAGCGGCACAGACAGCCTGGCGGCGGCCGCGCTGGATCGATTCTGCCTGGCGCTGGGGACGTTTGCAGGCAACATTGCGCTGGCCCATGGGGCCGGCGGCGTGGTAATTGGAGGAGGGTTGGGTGCTCGCCTCGCCGATCATCTGCCGCGTTCGGGTTTTGCCGGGCGCTTTGCCGCCAAGGGCCGATTTGAAACTCTGATGCGCAGCCTGCCCGTCAAGCTGATCACCCATCCGCAGCCCGGCCTGTACGGTGCTGCCGCCGCCTTTGGCAGAAAGCAGCCATGATGGATATCGACAGCGTGATGACCCTGGCGCCGGTAATCCCGGTGCTGGTGGTGGACGACATCGCCCACGCCCGGCCGCTGGCCGAAGCGCTGGTGGCCGGCGGCCTGCCCGTTCTGGAAGTGACCTTGCGCACGCCGATCGCGCTGGACGTGATCACCGAAATGGCCAAGGTGCCGGGCGCCATCGTTGGTGCCGGCACGGTGATTTCAGCCGGCGATCTGTCGGCCGCGCTGGTGGCCGGCGCCCGCTTCATCGTATCGCCCGGCATCACGGCGGCGCTGGGATCAATGGCGCGCACCAGCGGTGTGCCGTTCCTGCCCGGCGTGGCCAGCGCCAGCGACATCATCCGCGCCCAGGAAATGGGCTTCAACCGGCTGAAACTCTTCCCGGCGGTGGCTGCCGGCGGCCTGCCAATGCTGCGTGCACTGGCGGCGCCGTTTGGCCACGTGCGATTCTGCCCAACCGGCGGCATCACGCTGGCCAGCGCGCCGGAATGGCTGGCCGAACCATCGGTGGCGTGCGTGGGCGGCAGCTGGATCGCGGCACGCGGCGAAACCGATTGGGCCGCGATCGAGGCGCGGGCACGCGCGGCGGCGGCCCTGCGCGGCTGATCACTCAGCCGGTTTCGGCCTGAACCACCACACCCCGGCCAGCATCAGCGCCGGCACTGCCAGCGCCGCCACAGTCCACCAGCTGCCGGCAAGCAGCAGGCGGGTGGCCCCAGCCAGGCTGCCCAGCAGCACGAATTCCCCCACCGCCATCAGCAGCGAACTGCGATAGCGTTGGCGAAAGGCGCTGCGGCGGGCGGGCGGCTGGGTCCAGCTCTGCATGGCAGCGCTGGCCAAGCCGGCAACCAGCGCCATCGGCAACATCACCACCACCGCGATCGGTGATTTCGGCAACACCACCAGCGCCAGCACACACACCATCAGCAGCGGCGGGGTCAGTGCGGCCGCCAGCTTGGCGCGAATGGCAACGCCTGGGCGCAACGGGGCAGCAGCAATCAGATCGGGCGCATCTTCGGCGCACAGCACCAGCCACGCCAGCGACGAAGACAAGGCGCCGGCCAGGAACACGCCCGCCGCCGCCAGCCGCGCCGGCGTGATGTCGCCATCGGTGAAGATCAGGGCCAGGATCGGCACCATGAAAACCAGCTGCTGGCCGATCTGCGAAATCAGTTCGGGATCACGGCCCAGCAGTTTCAATTCCTTGCCGAATAGCACTGCTGTGGCACTGCCGCCAAAGCGCACCGCCCGGCTGCGGCGCGGCGCTGCCAGGGTCGGAGCCGCGGTGGGATCGGCCGGTGCCGCCTCCATCCGGCCCGCCGCCAGCCATGCCGAACATTGTGCCGCTGCCAGCGCCAGCGCCAGCATGGTGATCAGCGGCAACGACTGTCCGAACACCGCCTGCGCCGGCCAGTCAAACGGTGCCGGCGGGCGCTGCGAGAAAAAGGCCAATTGGGCATCGAACCATTTGGGCGCAAAATTCGGTGCCTGGCCCAGCGAAAACACCGCCGCTGCCAGGCCAACGCCGGCCACCTGCGCCACCAGCTTGGCCAGCTTGGGCCCCAGCAACCGATCCAGCAGCGTGGCGATGGTGAGCGCCAGCGCCGTTGCCACCAGCGCCACGGCCACCACCACCAGTGGGCCGGCCACCCAGGTGACATGGCCAAAGGCGGCAGAAAACAGGAAGAACGGCGCGGTGAGCAGCAGGAACGGCAGCGCCACCACCGCCTGCACACCCGCCACCCGCGCCGCCACCACCCGCGCCACCGGCAGCGGCGCGGTGAGCAGCAGTTCAAGCTCGCCGCGATCCCGGCCCAGCCGCAGCACATGGGCATAGGCGGAACTGACCATCACCAGCAGCATGCCAAGCAGCACCGCGCCGACCGAGCCGAGCGCAGCCTGCGGCAGGTCAGCGCCGCCGCGCACCCGCCACGCCATGCCCGCGCCGCCCAGGATGGGCAGCGCCGCCAGCAGCACGATGGCGATGATGCGGCCCCAGCGGCCCTGGCGGCCGCGCGCCTTCACGCGCACGTCGTGCAGCACCAGCCACGACAGGCTGCCCGGCGGCGCCAGCACGCTCATACGGCCACTCACGCCTCTGCCAACTCAAGGAACAATTGTTCCAGCGTGGTGCCTTCGGCGCGGCCAACGGAAAGTTCGGCCATGCTGCCTTCGGCCACCATGCGGCCGGCACGAATGATGCCGATGCGCTGGGCAATCCGTTCAGCCACTTCCAGAATGTGAGTCGTCAGGATCACCGTGCCGCCAGCGGCGACCTGTTCCAGCAGGATATCCTTCACCGAACGGGCCGCCGCCGCATCGAGACCGGTCAGCGGTTCATCAAGGATCAGCAGGCGCGGTTCGTGGATCAACGCGCCGGCCAGCGCCAGTTTCTGCTTCATGCCGCGCGAAAAGCCCTCGCAGCGGCTGTCGCGCTTGTCCCACAGGGTCAGGCGCTGCAACAACGCTTCGGCGCGCGGCTCCGCGTCTGCGGCGGGCACGCCCCACAGGCCGGCAATGAAGGCGAGATATTCGATCGGAGTCAGCTTGTCATAAAGCAGCGGCTCATCCGGCAACCAGGCGATCAGGCGCTTGGCGGCGATCGGATCGGCAAGTGCATCCACCCCAAACACACTGATCTCGCCCGCGTCGGGCCGCGCCAGACCGGTGACCATGCGCAGGGTTGTCGTCTTGCCGGCGCCGTTGGGGCCGAGCAGGGCATAAATCTGCCCGGCCGGCACCACCAGATCGAGGCTGTTGACGGCCTGAAAACCGTCGAAGGCCTTGGACAGACCATGGATTTGCAGGGCGGGAATCAATGCATGCATGGCGTACTCGATAACAAACCCGTGCGCCCAAAGCGATAAATGGGTGTTAACTGCTGAAATCAGAGGTTGAGCCGACGGCGGGTTCGGAGGAAACTGGCGGCGACAAACGATATGGGAAGGATCATTTCATGCGGATCTCGCTGTTGATCGGGGTAATGCTGGCCTGCACCAGCCTGGTGCAGGCCAAGGTCATTCACGTCAAACCCGGCGGCAACGCGCAGGAAAGCTTGCAGACCGCGTTGATCGAAGCGCAGCCCGGTGACACGGTGCACATCGCCGCCGGGCGCTATGCGCTGGCCGATGGCCTATCGCTGGATGTTGATGGCGTTACCGTGAAAGGTGACGGACCGGGCGCGACGATCCTTGATTTCACCGCCCAGAAGGTGGCGGGCGAAGGCCTGCTGATCAC
>NZ_JANPML010000388.1:0-5237 GCF_031422795.1 Sandarakinorhabdus sp. | reverse complement strand
CCGAGCAGCAGCACTGGCCAATCCGGCACCAGGCTTGCCTCGGGCCCCATGTGCAGCGTGAGGGGCGGTAGCGGCGCGTCATACCCCACCGCGTCGGCGGGGCTCATCAGCGCCAGCGCCACATCGCCTTGCGGGTCGGATTGCGCCAACGGCACATAAAGCGGCTGCCAGCCGGGGATGGCCGGCAGGATCATCCGCAATGCCGGCAACGCCCACAGCGCATAGGCCATGTGGGCGCCCCACAGCCGGGCGACGGGCTTGCGCACCGCCAGCACCAGCAGCATCAGCAGCGTGGCGCCAATCAGCGCCTCCACGAGCCAGGCAGATGACAGCATCTCGCTCATTGTTTCAGCTCCCGGATCAGGGCTTCGAGTTCGGCAATATCGGCCGAGGAAAGCTCGCCGCGTTCCGCCAGATGCGCGACCAGCGGCGCCGGGCGTCCGCCAAACAGCCGATCAACCAGCCGGCGTGATTCACCGCCGGCAATGGCCGCGCGATCAACAGCGGGGGAATAAAGATAACGGCGACCATCTTCAGCCGTGGCCAGCGCGCCCTTGGCGGCAAGGCGGGACAGCAGGGTCTTGACCGTGGCCAGGCTCCAGCCCGACGCTTCCAGCCGCGTGGCGACGTCCAGCGCAGTGAGCGGACTGTCACGCCACAGCACCTCCATCACCTGCCATTCGGCTTCGCTGATCCGTTCCGACATTGACTGCACCCGATTCGTTTACATCTGTAATCAGACTACCGACTACGCCTGTAGTCGTCAACAACCGTTGTGCGGGGGTGGGACAGTGGAGCGCCCGGTAGGATTTCTGGACCATAAACGGCCCGCCGCCTCGGCTGCCGCCTGATTGCTTGACGAACCGGGCCGGGCGGTGGCAAGCGGGCGCTGCTGTCGCGGGTATGATGTAGTGGTAGCCTGCTAGCTTCCCAAGCTAGACGTGCGGGTTCGATTCCCGCTACCCGCTCCAACATCGGCACTGGCCAGGCCGGCGCTGCTGCTCAACCGCCAATCACCACGGTCGGCCAGCCCAGCACGATCACGCCGCCATGGGCCATCGCATCGCCGATCCGGGCTGCGGGCCGCTGGCCGATCATCACCGTGGCCGAACCCTTGATGATGCTGTCGGGCGGGCCAACGCAGACGGCCATATCGCCCACCACCGCCGACGGGAGCCTGCCGATCAGCACGGTGGCCACGCCTGGGCCCACGATCGGCCCGCCGACATGCGGGATCGGCGGCAACCCTGGCGTGACCATCGGGCAGCTGTGCATATCGGTCAGGCGCGCGGCTGGCGGCATGATTGTTTCCCTGCTGAACTGAACCGGATCAATTGATCATCACCATCGCGCCGCGCACCGTCGTGGTGCCGCTGGCAGACAGTTCGGCGCTGGCCGTGCCCGTGCATTTCAGGCTGACATCGGCCTGCACCGTGGCATTCAACCCCTTGGCGGTGAAGTCACTGGCCGCCCTGAGCGCCATGTTCTGCTGTGCCGCGCCGCTGATGTCGCCGGTTGCCGCCATGACGATATCCTTGCTGCTGGCGATCGTGATGCCATCGGCGTTCATGGTGATGCTGTTGCCATGCTGATCGTGCAGCAGGATCGATTTTTTCGTGTCGTCGATCACGATCTGGTTGTTGGCCGGGGTCTTGATGGTAATGGTCACCGCCTGATCGTCAATCTCGATCCGCGCCTTGCTGCGGGTGACCAGCGCCTTGATATTGTTGTCATCGCTGATCGCGAGCGGCGGGGCACGATTGCTGCTGTACAGGCTGCCCAGCACCACCGGACTTGACGGATCATCGTTGAAATAGCCGATCACCACTTCGTCGCCGATGTCCGGCACGCAAAAGGCGCCAAAACCCTTGGAGGCCGGCGTTTGCAACAGCCGCGCCCATACGCCTTCGCTGCTTGCACCCAGCACCGGAATTTTCACCTGGATGCGCTGTTCGGCAGCGGGATCACCCTCCAGCTTGGTAACGATGCCGATCTGCAGGCCGGCCGCTGTCGGCAGCCAGCCGGATGCGGGCGGCACTGCCGGATCCGGTCGCGCGGCCGGTTCGGGCAGGCCGAATTCGACCGTGGTGCGCCAATCGCCGTCGCGGATATTGTGGGTGATGGCGCCGGCAAACACGTCGCCACCAAAGCGTTGGCCAACGCCGGCCAGTTCCACCAGCGCGCCAGGCACCGCCTTGGCGCTGCCCTGAAATCGCATGCGGCCACGGATGCGTGCGAGGCCGGCGCGGGTCTGCTGGCTGTTGGCCCAGGCCTGCAGCGCATCGGCGCCCAGCATCGGCGGGCCTTGCAGCGTCTCCGACGGGCTGCCCACTGCTGACGACAGATTGCCCTGGCGGTTGAGCCCAGGGCTCTGGCTGGCGCTGATAGCGGCCTGGGTCTCAGGGTCCCATGCCACTGCCGTGACTGATGCCATCTGGCTGCGGGCATCGATATCGGCTTCGAAATCAATCAGGTCGACGCCCCATGCCACCTTCAACACCGCCGTGCCGCCGATTGCCGGTTGGTGGGCGCGCAAAGTGCCGGCATCGGTGATCACCATCAGGCCGTTCACCTGCGCCCGTGCCATCAGGAAATCCCAATCGGAACACTGAAACTGCACCAGCGCACCGTGCTGTACCGGCGTCGCAGCGACATCGGCCGACAGGCCATGCGCGCTGCACAGTTGCGCCATGATGTCGGCGTCGGTCATGTCGATATGGTTGGCGCTGCGGCGGCCAAGCGTCATTTTCACCGCCTTGTCCTGGCAATGAACCACCAGCCGGCTGGCGTTGTCGCTGCCGATGCGCGCACCGATCTGCACGACAATGCCGGCAAAGATCACCTCCCCGTCCGATCCGTAACCGGCCTGGATGGTGATTTCGGTGCCGGGCGCAAAGCTGTCGCCATCGGCCACGTCCCAACTGGCGTTGGCCATGTCGCCATCGCCGATTTCGATCGTCGCGCTGGCAATCTCGCCAATCGCGCGGCGCACTTCGACGGCAAGGATGCTGATGGTGTCAGCAATCGCGTTGCCGTTGCTGGCGATGCTCACCCGAAGCGGGCCATTGGTTTCTGCGCTGGGTGACGGCGGCATCAGACAAGCTCCGGAATGGGCGCCGCAGCGCAAGATTGGGGCACGGCGCCAAAGGCCGTGTCTCGATCCGCGGATATTGTCACGATGTCACAGTTTCCGCGTCGTCGTTGTGTAAGCCAAGTCGATTTTTTCGATGACCACACGGGTCTTGTCATCTTGAAACGGATCAATGGCCCAGCTTTTGGGAAACGCCCTGCCAAACGACCATCCGCGCAATGGCTCGCCTTCGGCATCGAGCAGATACACCGTCAGATCGCGGGCCTCGATGGCCTGGCCAAAGCCGCCTTCCAGCGTGGCCCGACACCATTTCACCAGCGGCGAATCCAGACCGGCGATGCCCCGCTTCAGGGTAAGCGGCGTGTGTTTGACGCCCACCGGCAACGTGTGGACAAAGCGGTTTTCGCCGCCTTCGGCAAAACCGGTCGTGTCCATTTCGCTGCCGATGCCTGAAACTTCCTGAAAA
Organism: Sandarakinorhabdus sp.; assembly: GCF_031422795.1. Taxonomy (GTDB): domain Bacteria; phylum Pseudomonadota; class Alphaproteobacteria; order Sphingomonadales; family Sphingomonadaceae; genus Sandarakinorhabdus. The sequence goes on along the minus strand of NZ_JANPML010000388.1, from coordinate 1,680 downwards.
AATGTGTCGCTGGCAGGGTCGGCACCAGCGAAACGCACCACGAACCAGAATGCGGCTGGCGGCAACATCACTTGGCCTCCATGGTCAGGCCTTCGTGCGCCAGAACGATGGTCTCCACCGCCATGTCATTGCCGGTGGAATTCAGATCCTTGCCGCTGATCTTGATCGGGAAGGCGTTGAGCAGTTTCCAAGTGAAGACCTCCCTGCCGGTTTCGTCGAGCAGGCTGATGGTCACCGGCTTGCGTTCGATGCTGTTCGTCATGCTCTGGTTGAACCAGGCGAGCAGCTTGTTGTCGGCCTTGAACATGCCCTTCTTCAAGGTCACGTCGCTGAACTTCTTGATGCCAGGCATCTTGATCGCGGAAAAAGCCCTGCTGTCGCCCGCCCGATATTCGATCGCCTGCGCTTCCATATCGAGCCCGGAAACTTCCTGGAACGACATGGTGGCGCCATCGCCCACCGTCACCGTGAAGTTGAATTTGGGCAGCGGCCACACGCTCGTCGATTGCTCCTTGCCAGTATCGGGCATCGTCATTCTCCTGCTTGGGATGCATGTTCAGGCGGTTGGCCCCGATCAAGTCGTCGGCAGCTGCTGCTCGATGGTAAAAACCAGGAATTCAGCTGGGCGAACCAGCGCCACCATGATCATGATCCGCATGACACCCAGGCGCAGATCCTCTGCGGTCATCGTTTCGCCGAAGCCAACCCTCACGGCATAGGCCTCTTCCGGCTTGGCGCCAGCCAGACCGCCCTGACGCCAGACCGAGCTGAGGAAATTCTCGATCATCGCCTTGACCGTCACCCAGGTGCGGCTGTCATTGGGTTCGAACACCATGGATTTCACCGCCAGCCGGCACGATTCTTCCAGGAAGATCATCGTGCGGCGCACGCTGATATAGCGCCAATCGTTGCTGTTCCCGTCCAGCGTGCGGGCGCCCCAGACCAGCACGCCCCTGCCCGCGAAATTACGGATGGCGTTGACCGATTTGCCCATCGGCGTGACGTTCAGATCCTGCTGCATACTGCTGGAGATCGGCACCGTTGGCGAAATGGCTGCGTTCACGCTCACATTCGCCGGCGCCTTCCACACCCCGCGGCTGTTGTCGACAAAGCTGTACAGCCCCGCCATGGCGCTGCCCGGCGGCAGCACATTCAGATGGCGGATAGCCTCAGCCCGCAGCGACTTGAAATTCGCCACCGTCTCCACCAGCAGCTGGACTTGGTCGATCATCGTCTGCTGCTTCGGCGAAAGCACAGCTGGAATCGCGGTCTTCAGAAAGGCCTCCAGCGACAGCTTGCTGCCGTCATCCGCCAGACTGTCCACGTCCATCCTCAGCCAGGCGGGATCGCCCGGCGGTACGATCGCCTGCAGCAACTGATCTGCCGACGCTGCAGGCGCTGCATTGTCGAGGAAATTGCGGTAGCTGATGTCGCGATCCTGAACGACCGTGGTGTTCAGCCAGGGATAATAGGCCGCGCCAAAACCGAGATTGTTCTGCCCCAGCGCATCGCGGAACGCGGCGACCGGATCATCGGGCTGCAACGGCTGATCGCCGTCGTGAATATCCAGGATGGCAAAGCGGTTCTTCATGTCCTCGCCGCAATGCGCCAGCATCGCCTGCTGCAGCCTGATGCTGTCGGCCCGGCTGAGGCGGACGCCTTCCGGGATAACCAGCATCG
>NZ_JANPML010000387.1:0-2853 GCF_031422795.1 Sandarakinorhabdus sp. | reverse complement strand
CGATCTTCCCCGCGCCGTCGCTTTCTGGGAAGCCATGGGCTGGCCGCGCAAGGCCCGCAAATTCGAAGCCATCGCCATGTTCCAGTGCGGCGGCCTGGCCTTTGCCCTCTACCCGTTCGACAAACTGGCCGAAGATTGCGGGATGCAGGATCGCGGCCCCGGCTTCGGCGGCTTCACCCTGGCCCATAACGTCAGCAGCAAGGCCGAAGTCGACGAACTCCTGGCTCGCGCGGTGGCCAATGGAGCATCCCTGCAAAAGCCCGCGCACGATGCCTTCTGGGGCGGCTACTCAGGCTATTTCTGCGATCCTGACGGTCACCCGTGGGAGGTGGTCTACAACCCGTTCATGCTGCCGGGGCCTGATGGGGCGGTGACGTTGGCGGATTGAGTTCCCTCACAGCTGGCGCGGGGCATCCATACGCTGGTGCAGGATACGGATGACGGCGATGCCATCGTCCAGCACCCGGAAATAGATCATGTGCTGTTCGACAGCGCGTCGCCGGTAACCGGGGCTGATATGGTCGCACGCGGGGGCCTGATAGGGTGCTGCCGCCAATGCCGTGCACGCTGCTTCGATCAGATCGGTGTAACGCATGGCCTGCGCGAGCCCCCATCGTGCCACCGTATCGTCAAACAAGCCCTCGAGATCGTTCTGCGCCCGTGGGCTCAGCCGAACTTCAGCCATGCTGGGCTGCCTTGCGCTGCTTAAAGGCGGCAAAATCGAAGCGTTCGGCCGCGCCACTCTGTTCGCCGTCGATCAGCGCTTGCCTGATCCTGTCCATCTCCCATGTCCGTTCCTGCGCACGGCGGATCAGGTCGCGGATGGCTTCGCTATCGTTGGTATAGTTCCCGGCAGCGATCTGGCTGGCGATCCAGTCATCCTGCTGTGCGGTCAGCGTAATAGTTTTGCGCACGGTGGCCATTTTCTGCACTCCTGATCACACTATTGGTGCAGTTTCGCATATTCACCACAGCGCCGCAATCATGCGGGCTACGCATCTGTTCCGCCAGCAGCGCCGGCTCGGGCAGCGGCAGCGATGCGATTGACCGCGTCGGCCACGGCAGTTTGGGCGGTGTCGATCACCAGATCAACCTCCGGCCAGGGTTCAAAGGCAAGAGCCACCACATGCGCCCAACCGGGCAGCGCATGGCCGGCAATTTCAGCGGTGCGCTGCTCGACCCGGCGGCGATGCTCGGCCCGGTCGCTACAGACGATCTCCACCTCCAGCAACGCACCATATCGGCCTGCGGCTCGCCAACCAGCGCGGCTGGCGGCAACCGGGTTCACACAATCGGCCAGCACGCCCATGCCCAGCGCCAGATTGGCCGCCGCCAGCGCATAGGCAACGCCATAGCCGGCCGCACCGAAATCGGCGCCGGGAGCATGGCGCAACAGCGCCTGCTCAATCTCGTCAACCCGCAGATAGACAAGGCCCAATTGTCGGGCCGCCGCTTTGGCGATGCTGGATTTGCCCGTGCCCGGCAGCCCGCCGAAGATGATCAGCGACGGCCGTTCCAGCATCACGGCACTGCCGCCTCCAGCTGCTCGCTCAGCAGTTCCAGTGCCGCCAGCGCAAACGCCACCATGTTGGCCTGCCGGTCGCTCGACCCCGTCGCGATGGTGCGCGCCATTTGCACCGGGCCGCTCACCGCCACCACGTCATGCCCGGCGGCATGGCCATAGGGATTGCCGTTCGGCCCGGCCGCGCCGGTTTCGCCGATGCCCCAGGTGACGCTGTGCTGTTTGCGGATGGTTTCGGCCATCAGCAGCGCGAAGGGTTCGGTGGCGGACATGAAGCCGCGCACGTCTTCGCGGCGCAGGCCGAGCAGGCGGTGGCGCGCCCTGGGCGTGTAGACGACGGCACCGCCGAGATAGAAGGCCGACGCGCCCGGCACGCTGAGCAGTGCGGCCGAGATCAGGCCGCCGGCAGCGGATTCGGCCACGGCCGCGGTTTCGTTGCGGGATTTGAGGCGCTCAGCGACGCGGGCGCCGGCGGCGAACAGGGTTTCCATGGTCATGCGCGCAGCTTGCCGCCTCTGGGCAGGGCCATCAATGAAAATCCCGGCTTTTCGGAATCACCCGCACATCTCGGGGGTGGCGCGCACGGGCCGGCGGCGGCGGTTTGCGGCCGGGCGGGCCATGAACCAGATCTTCGCTGGCGCGCGCCAGCGGCGTGGTGGCGTCGTGCGCGTCTGACAGGCGATCGAGCACGGCGCTCATATCGGTGATGCGCGTCGCCATCAGGTGCATCACGCCTTCGGGGCTGCGTTGCACCTCGCCTTCCACCTGCATCAGCCGGCTGGCCATGATCGCCCGGCGATAGGTTTCGAACAGCCGCGCCCACACCACCACGTTCACCACGCCGCTTTCATCCTCCAGCGTGATGAAGATGGCGTTGCCGTTGCCGGGCCGCTGCCGCACCAGCACGACGCCGGCCACAACGCTGCGCCGGCCATTCTTCGCCGCATTGAACTGCGCCGCGCTGAGCACGCCGGGGAACCAGCGCCGCAGCAGCCCCATCGGGTGGGCGCGCAAAGACAGCCGCAGCACCTGGTAATCGGCGGCGACCTCTTCGCCCGCTGCCATCAGCGGCAGATCGGCGCTTTCCTCCACGCCCAGATCGCTGGCGGCGGCGGCGGCGAACAGTGGCAGGCTGTCAGTCGGCGTGCGTAGCGCCTGCCAGCCGGCATCGCGGCGATTGAGATTGCGGCTGGCGCAGGCATCGGCATCGGCGAGCAATTTCAGCGCCCGCGCCGGCAGCCCGGCGCGGGCGAGATGTTCCAGGCTGCGGATCGGCCGGGCGGGCCATGAACCAGATCTTCGCTGGCGCGCGCCAGCGGCGTGGTGGCGTC
>NZ_JANPML010000386.1:0-4201 GCF_031422795.1 Sandarakinorhabdus sp. | reverse complement strand
CGGCGCTGCTGCGCGCCACATTTCGCGTGTGAGCATCGTCATCCCGCTGGCCGTCACCTCAGGCACCCGCCCAAATTCTGGGCAGGTCGCCTTCACCCGCCTCGAACTTGATCGCATCATGTCGCTTTATGGCCGCATGGTCGCCGCCGGCCTGTGGCGCGATTATGCGCTGGAACTGGGCGCCAAGGTGGCAAGCTTCTCGGCCTTTCGCCGTTCCGCCGAAAATCCTGAAGTGCGACTGGTGAAGGACCCTGCCCTGCGCCAACGCCAGGGCGAATGGGTGCTGTATGGCGAAGGCGGCGTCGTGCTCAAACGCGGCCACGAACTGGCCGGCGTGCTGGCCGTAGTGGAGCGGCGTCTGCTGAAGGCCGTAGAAAGCTGAATGCCGTCCCTGCCTGACCTTCTCCACGAAAAAAGGCGGCCCCAAAGGACCGCCTTTTTCGTGTTCAGGAACCGGGCTTAGCGACCGCCGCCGAGCGCCATCTGGGCCTGCGCAGCACCATTTTCCGGGGCGACTTCGCCAGTGCGATCGCTGATCTCGGCAAAACGCGCCGCCACGTTTTCGGCGGTCAACTCGTCGGCGCCAAGATGGATGCCGCGGGTCAGCGTCACATAGGCGCGTTCGATGCCGCCACCGCCGGCGTTGAGGATGACGTTGGTCGGCGCGTCTTCCGACACGAGATAGACCGACGCCGGCACCACGGTTTCGGGGCCAAGCTTCTCCAGCATGGCCGGCGGCATCAGATCCTCGGTCATGCGGGTGGCGGCCAGCGGGGCGATGGTGTTGACGTGGACGTTGTACTTGGCACCTTCCAGCGCCAGCGTCTTCATCAGGCCAACCAGCGCGAGTTTTGCCGCGCCATAATTGGCCTGGCCGAAATTGCCATACAGGCCGGTCGAACTGGTGGTCATCAGGATGCGGCCATAGCCCTGCTCGCGCATCAGTTCCCACACCGCCTTGGTGCAGTTGACGCTGCCCATCAGGTGCACATCGATCACGGTGCGGAAATCGTCCAGCGTCATCTTGATGAAGGTGCGATCGCGCAGGATGCCGGCATTGTTGATGAGGATATCAACGCGGCCCCAGCGTTCTTTCACGTTGGCCACCATCTTTTCGACGGCCGCCATATCGGTAACGCTGGCGCCGTTGGCCATGGCTTCGCCGCCAAAGGCCGCAATTTCATCGACCACGGCCTGCGCCGCCGACAACGATGCCCCTGACCCATCGCGGTCACCGCCCAGATCGTTCACCACCACCTTGGCACCGCGCTTCGCCAGATCAAGGGCATAGGCCCGGCCAAGGCCGCCGCCAGCGCCGGTGACAATGGCGACACGCCCTTCAAAACTGATGGTCATGAAATGTTTTACCCCTGAATCAATGGAATCACGTTTGCAGAGCGCCGTTTAAACAAGCCGGCGGGTGCTGCAAAGCGATTCCGGGGCAAGGTTGCCAGAAGCGACCGTTCAAGCGGCGGCCTGAGCCGCCACTGGCGCCGCATCCAGCGAATAGCCAGCCGAACGAACGGTGCGGATCAGATCGACCAGTTCAGCGCCGCCCGGGCCGGCATTCACCGCCTTGCGCAGGCGGCGGATGTGCACATCAACTGTGCGCTGTTCGACATAGACATCGCGGCCCCACACGGCATCGAGCAATTGTTCACGGCTGAACACGCGGCCGGGATGTTCGAGGAAGTGGCGCAGCAGGCGGAATTCCGTCGGGCCCAATTGCACGGTGCGGCCCTCGCGGGTCACCCTGTGAGCGGTCGTGTCCATGGCGATGCCGGCAAATTCCAGCGCGCCGCCCTGCAGGGCCGGGCGCAGACGGCGCAGCACGGCGCGGATGCGCGCAACGAGCTCGCGCGGGGAAAACGGCTTGGTCATATAATCATCGGCGCCGGTTTCGAGGCCGCGGATCCGGTCTGCTTCGTCGCCGCGTGCGGTGAGCATGACGATCGGCAGGTTGGCCGTGGCCGGCGCGCGGCGCAGGCGGCGGCAAACCTCGATGCCCGACAGATTGGCGATCATCCAGTCGAGGATGACCAGATCGGGTTTTTCCTCTTCGGCCAGCGTCAACGCTTCCTCACCGTCACCGGTGCGGACCACGTCAAAGCCTTCCTTCTCAAGATTATAGGTCACCAGCTCGACAAGGCTGGCGTCATCTTCAACAAGCAGGATCTTGGCGCGCATGGGGCGAACTCCTGGGGGCTATTCGGGCCAAAGTTACTGGGGATTGTAAACGCTTGAGGTGAAGTCATTCTTGGGCCGTTCAGCCGGACGCTCGCCGGTGACGGAGTAGTAAACCATCTCGGCCACCGACGTGGCGTGATCACCAATCCGTTCCAGATTCTTGGCAACGAACAAGAGGTGGGTCGACGGCGTGATATAGTGCGGATTTTCCATCATGAAGGTGAGCAGCGCGCGGAACAGCGAGTTGTAATACTCGTCCACCTGCTGATCACGCTGCAGCAGGGCCAACGCCTTCACCGGATCACGATCAACAAAGGCATCCAGCGTGTCGCGGATGATTTCCACCACGACGCGGGCCATTTCCGGGATGATCACTGCCGGGGCGACCGGCTGCGACAGGGCAACGACGGTTGAACGCTTGGCGATATTCTTGGCATAATCGCCGATGCGTTCCAGCACGCCGGCAATCTTCAACGCTGCCACGATCTCGCGCAGATCATCGGCCAGCGGCGCACGCAGGGCGATGATGCGCACCGCCAGCGCCTCCGCCTCGGCTTCCAGCGCATCCAGGCGCTTGTCATTGTCGATGATGGCCTGCGCCGCTTCGGCGTTACGGCTCATCAGTGCATCCACACTTTGCGCGATCTGGGTTTCGCACAGGCCGCCCATGCGCGTGATCACTGCGCGCAATTGAGCGATATCCTCGTCGAAACTCTTGACGGTGTGGGCGGCGAATTCTGCCATGGGTTGTGCCTTTCAGGGGCGGTTGCGAAACGGCGGATCTTGGGGGCGGATCAGCCGTAACGTCCGGTGATATAATCCTTGGTGCGGGTTGCCTTCGGGTTGGTGAAGATCGCCGACGTGTCATCATACTCCACCAAAGTGCCGAGGTGGAAAAATGCCGTCTTTTGGCTAACGCGAGCAGCCTGCTGCATGTTGTGGGTCACGATGACGATGGCATAACGGCCGCGCAGTTCGTCGATCAGTTCCTCGATGCGGGCCGTGGCGATCGGATCGAGCGCCGAGCAGGGCTCGTCCATCAGGATGACTTCGGGATCAACGGCGATGGCGCGCGCGATGCACAGGCGCTGCTGCTGCCCGCCCGACATGGCGGTGCCGCTTTCGGCCAGCCGATCCTTCACTTCGTCCCACAGGCCGGCGCGTTTCAGCGCGGATTCCACGATCTCGTCCATGTCGGCCTTGGACCGGGCCAAGCCGTGCAGACGCGGGCCATAGGCGACGTTTTCAAAGATCGACTTGGGGAACGGATTGGGTTTCTGGAACACCATGCCAACCCGGGCCCGCAGCTGCACCACGTCCATGCCGCTGGCATAGACATCCTGGCCGTCCAGTTCGATGCGGCCTTCGACGCGGGCGCCGTCTACCGTGTCGTTCATGCGGTTCAGACAGCGCAGGAAGGTGGACTTGCCGCAGCCCGACGGGCCGATGAACGCCGTCACATGTTCGGCGGACACGTCGATGGATACGTTCTTGATGGCCTGTTTCTGGCCATAGAAAACGTTCACGTCACGCGCGGTCATCTTGGGGACAGCGCCAACAAGGGCTCCTGTCATCTTGGACGGCGCGTTGTGACCGATGGCCGGATTTTGGGCAGGATTGGTGTTCACCAGCGCCTCTCGAAACGATTGCGAAGATAGATGGCCAGGCTGTTCATGGCGATCAGGATCACCATCAGCACCAGAATGGCCGCCGAGGTTTTCTCGACAAAGCCGCGTTGCACGTCATCCGACCACAGGAACACCTGCATCGGCAACACCGTGGCTGGCGAGGTGAAGCCCTGCGGCACATCGGTGACAAAGGCGCGCATGCCGATCAGCAGCAGCGGCGCGGTTTCCCCCAGCGCGCGGGCGATACCGATGATGGTGCCGGTCATGATGCCGGGCAGCGCCAGCGGCAGCACATGGTGGAACACCACCTGGATGGGCGAAGCCCCAATGCCCAGCGCCGCATCGCGGATCGACGGCGGCACGGATTTGATGGCCACCCGCGACGC
>NZ_JANPML010000385.1:0-3364 GCF_031422795.1 Sandarakinorhabdus sp. | reverse complement strand
CGGCGGTTCGCACTGGCGCTTTATCGCGCCGATGGCCATGTCGCGCATGTTGCGGTGGAAACCGCCGAACCGCAACGCGAGACGAGCGTGCTACTGCGCCTGTTCGATGAACGCATCGCCGCGCTGAACGATCCGCTCGATCCCGGCTTTGGCTATGATCTCGTCCGCCTCGCCGTGCCGGTGACGCACAGGCTGGACGAAACGCAACTGGGGCTGGAGGGTGGCCAGCTTGCCGAAACCCAGCTCACCGAACTGGTCGACCGCCTCACCGCCCGGCTGGGCCGGGGTCGCCTGCGCCGCCTGGCCCGTGCCGACACCCATATCCCCGAACAGGCGAGTTTCGATCTGCCGCTGGCTGGCAGTGCAGCGAGCCACTGGCCAACACACGCCCCCGGCGAACCGCCCCTGCGCCCCATCCGCCTGTTCGAACCGCCGCAACCCATCGAGGTGCTGGCCGAAGTGCCCGACGGCCCGCCGCGCCGGTTCCGCTGGCGCGCCCGCGTGCACGATGTGACCGCCCACGAAGGCCCGGAACGCATCGCCGCCGAATGGTGGCGGCGCAAGGATGGCGCCGGGCTGACCCGCGATTACTGGCGAGTGGAAGCCGCTGATGGCCGGCGCTACTGGCTGTTCCGCCACGGCCTGTATGAACGCGAAACCGGCAGCCCGCGCTGGTATCTGCACGGTCTGTTTGCATGACGCACAAAGGCCCTTTGGCAGGCTTTGCCGAACTGGCCGCGGCGACGCATTTCTCCTTCCTGGAAGGCGTGTCGAGCCCGGCGGCGATGGTGGAGGCGGCGCTGGCACTGGGCCACGCTGGCATCGGCATCGCGGATAAAAACACGGTGGCCGGCGTGGTGCGCGCCCATGTGGCGGTGCGCGAACTGGCCGAAGCCGCGAAGGAGACTGGCACCGAACTGCCCGCCTTCAAGCTCGCCGTGGGCGCGCGGCTGGTGTTCGCTGATGGCACGCCTGATGTGATCGCCTATCCCGCCCACCGCCCCGGCTGGGCGCAGCTGACGCGGCTGCTCACCACCGGCAACCGCCGGGCGGCGAAGGGCGATTGCATCCTCCACCTCTCCGACTTGATCGAACATTCAAGTGGGCTGTTGTTGATCGCGCTGCCGCCCACTGGCGATCAGCAGGGCCGGCTGGCCGAGCTGGCGCGGGCTTGCCCGGATCGGCTGTGGCAGGGCGCGATGCTGCACCAGGGCAGCGCCGATCGGCGGCGGCTGGCGGTGCTCAGCGCGGTGGCCGATGCAGCGCAGGTGCCGCTGCTGGCGCTGAACGCGCCGCTGTATGCGACGCCGGCGCAGCGCCCGCTGCACGATGTCATCCGCTGCATCGGCATGGGCGAAACCCTGAACAGCGCCGGCACGCGCCTGGCTGCCAATGCCGAACGGCACCTGAAATCCGCCGCCGACATGGCCCGCCTGTTCCGCGATTTCCCCGCCGCGCTGCAGGAGCCGGCCCGGTTGCTTGCCCGCGTTGATTTCAGCCTTGATCAGTTGCGGTATGAATATCCCAACGAGCCAGTTCCGCCGGGTTACAGCCCGCAAGGCTGGCTGGAAACGCTGACCCTGCAAAAGGCCCGCGAACGCTGGCCCGATGGCGTGCCGCCCAAGCTGATGGCGCTGCTGGTTGACGAATTCCGCATCATCGCCAAGGCCGGCTATGCGCCCTATTTCCTCACCGTCCACGATATCGTTGCCTTTGCCCAAGGCCGCGGCATCCTGTGCCAGGGCCGCGGCAGTGCGGCCAACAGCGCGGTGTGTTTCGTGCTCGGCATCACGGCGGTCGATCCATCGAAACACAATTTGCTGTTTTCCCGCTTCATTTCCGAAGAGCGCAAGGAGCCGCCCGATATCGACGTCGATTTCGAACACGAGCGCCGCGAGGAGGTGATGCAGTGGATTTATGAACGTTATGGCCGGGAACGCGCCGGCATCGCCGCCACCGTGATCCACTATCGCCCGCGCAGCGCCGTGCGCGAGGTGGGCAAGGTGCTGGGCATGAGCGAGGATCTGACCACGCGGCTGTCGAGCACCGTGTGGGGCAGTTACGCCAGCACGATGGAGCGGCAGCGTTTTGCTGAAAGCGGGCTTGATCCCGACAGTCCGGAGATTGCGCGGCTGGGCAATCTGGTGACGCAGATCCTGGGCATGCCGCGCCATCTTTCCCAGCATGTCGGCGGTTTCGTGCTCACGCAAACCCGGCTGGATGAACTGGTGCCGATCCACAACGCCGCCATGGCCGATCGCACCTTCATCGAATGGGACAAGGACGATATCGACGCGCTCGGCCTGATGAAGGTGGATGTGCTGGCGCTGGGCATGCTCAGCTGCATCCGCCGCGCGTTCGAGTTCATCGAGACCAACGGCGGCCACAGTTACACGCTCGACAATGTGCCGGGCGATGCGCCGCCCGGTGAAACCAACGATGTGTATCGCATGCTGCAAAAGGGCGATTCCATCGGCGTGTTCCAGGTCGAAAGCCGGGCGCAGATGAACATGCTGCCGCGCCTGAAGCCGGCGGAGTTCTACGATCTGGTGATTCAGGTCGCCATCGTGCGGCCGGGGCCGATCCAGGGCGATATGGTCCACCCCTATCTGCGGCGCCGGCAGGGGCGCGAGGCGGTGAGTTTTCCCAGCCCCAAGCCGCCGCATGATCCCGATGAGCTGAAAAACGTGCTCGGCAAGACGCTGGGGGTGCCGCTGTTTCAGGAACAGGCGATGAAACTGGCGATCACGGCGGCGAATTTCACGCCGGCCGAGGCCAACCGCCTGCGCCGTTCCATGGCCACGTTTCGCAGCAATGGCGGCATGGAATATTTCGAATCCAAGCTGGTCGATGGCATGGTGGCGCGCGGTTATGAGGCAGATTTTGCGCTGCGCTGCTTCAACCAGATCAAGGGGTTCGGCAGTTACGGCTTCCCCGAAAGCCACGCGATTGCCTTTGCCCGGCTGGTGTGGGTTTCGGCGTACCTGAAATGCCGTTACCCGGCGGTGTTTGCCGCCGCACTGCTCAATGCCCAACCGATGGGATTCTATGCGCCGGCGCAGATCGTGCGTGATGCCCAGGAGCATGGGGTGACGGTGCGCGCGGTGGATGTGAATCACAGCGCGTGGGATTCGACGATCGAGGGCGGCGAAGTCCAAACTTCCGTTGGTGTCGAGCGAAGTCGAGACACGTCGCGCCAACGTCCCTCGACTTCGCTCGGGACGAACGGATTAGTGTTACGCTTGGGATTAAGACAGATCGACGGTCTGCGCCTCGACGCCGCCACCCGGATCGTCGCGGCTCGCGGCGACACGCCCTATGCCTCGGTCGAGGATGTCCGCGTCCGATCGGGCGCCAATGTGGC
>NZ_JANPML010000384.1:0-5494 GCF_031422795.1 Sandarakinorhabdus sp. | reverse complement strand
GTTTCCGCTCCATCGACGACATGCCGGCCCTGGCTGGCAAGACAGTGCTGGTTCGCGCTGATCTGAATGTGCCGATGGCGGATGGGCAGGTAAGTGACGACACCCGCCTGCGGGCCGCAGTGGCGACCATCGCGGCGCTGGCCGATGCCGGGGCCAAGGTGCTGGTGCTGTCGCACTTTGGCCGGCCCAAGGGGCGCGATGCCAGCAACAGCCTGAAGCCGATTGCAGCGCCGCTTGGCGCGGTTCTGGGTCGGCCGGTGGCCTTTGTGGATGATTGCGTTGGCGCCGGCGTGGCGGCGGCTGTCGGGGCGCTGCCGGCCGGCGGGATTGCCTTGCTGGAAAACACCCGCTTCCATGCCGGCGAGGAAGCCAATGATCCGGCGTTTGTGGCCGAACTGGCGGCAGCGGGCGATTATTACGTCAACGATGCCTTTTCCGCCGCGCACCGCGCCCATGCCAGCACCGAAGGCCTGGCGCATGTGTTGCCGGCCTTTGCCGGGCGCACGATGGCAGCCGAACTGAAGGCGCTGGAAGCCGCGCTGGGCAGCCCGAAACGCCCGGTGGCGGCAATCGTTGGCGGCGCGAAAGTATCGAGCAAGATCGACGTGCTCATCCATCTGGTGGAAAAGGTCGATCATCTGATGATCGGCGGCGGCATGGCCAACACGTTTTTGGCGGCACGCGGCATCGATGTCGGCAAATCGCTGTGCGAACATGATCTGCAAGCCACCGCGCTCGACATCATGGCGCGGGCAGAGGCCGCTGGCTGCACCATCCATCTGCCGTACGATGTGGTGGTGGCAAAAGAATTCAAGGCCCATGCGCCAAACCGCATTGCCAATATCCACGATATCCAGCCCGATGAAATGGTGCTGGATATCGGCCCGGCCGCTGTCGAGGCGCTGGCCGATGCGCTGAAAACCTGCGCCACGGCCTTGTGGAACGGGCCGCTGGGTGCGTTCGAAATTCCGCCCTTCGATGCTGCCACCGTGGCGCTGGCCCGCACGGCTGCGGCGCTCACGCAAGGCGGCAGCTTGCTCACTGTGGCAGGCGGCGGTGACACGGTCGCGGCGCTGGCCCATGCCGGCGTGACCCAGGATTTCAGTTTCATTTCCACCGCTGGCGGCGCCTTCCTGGAATGGATGGAAGGCAAGGCCCTGCCCGGCGTGGTTGCGCTTCAACAGTCTTGAACAGAGGAACAGCTATGTCGATCACGCCCACCGTCAAGGCCATTCTCGGTAACTACGAGAGCGACAATCCCGGCACCAAGAGCAATATTGCCCGTATGCTGCTGCAGGGCCGTCTGGGTGGCACCGGCAAGATGGTGATCCTGCCGGTCGATCAGGGATTTGAACATGGCCCGGCGCGCAGCTTTGCGCCCAACCCCGAAGCCTATGATCCGCATTATCACTACCAGCTCGCCATCGATGCCGGCCTTTCGGCCTATGCCGCGCCGCTGGGCATGCTGGAAGCCGGCGCCGACACGTTTGCTGGCCAGATTCCGACCATCCTGAAACTGAACAGCAGCAACAGCTGGGCCACTGGCGTCAATCAGGCTGTAACGGGCGGTGTGGACGATGCGCTGCGACTGGGCTGCGCTGCCATCGGTTTCACCATCTATCCGGGCGCCGACGACGTGTTCGACATGATGGAAGAATTCCGCGAACTGGCTGCTGAAGCCAAATCGGTTGGCCTCGCCACCGTGCTGTGGAGCTACCCGCGCGGCGGCAATCTGAGCAAGGATGGCGAACTGGCGCTCGACGTTGGTGCCTACGCGGCCCACATGGCGGCGCTGCTCGGCGCGCACATCATCAAGGTGAAGCTGCCGAGCGCGCATATCGAGCAGAAGGACGCGCAGAAGGCCTACAAAGGAAGCGACTGGTCCGGCCAGGACAAGCGCGTGGCGCATGTGGTGAAATCCTGCCTGAACGGCCGCCGCCTGGTGGTGTTCTCGGGCGGCGCCACCAAGGGCACCGATGCGGTGTTTGACGATGCGGTGGCCATCCGCGACGGCGGCGGCAACGGCAGCATCATCGGCCGCAACACCTTCCAGCGCCCGCGCGCCGAAGCGCTGGCGATGCTGGACAAGATCGTCGACATTTATCTGGGCAAGGTTTGATCTTGAGCGCGACCGAAGACGAACTGGTTCCCCTGCCGGCGGATTTTGCTGGCCGCTTCGATCAGGATGAGCGGCCGCCGTGCCAGCTTTACATCGTCTCGCCGCCGCGCATCGAAATTCCGGCCTTCGCCGACAGCTTGAAGGCGGCGCTGGATGCCGGCCCGGTGGCGGCGTTTCAGCTGCGGCTGAAGGATGTGAGCGATGATGAGGTGCTGCGCGCCTGTGCAGCGCTGCTGCCGGTGTGCCAGGCCGCCGATGTGGCCTTCATCCTGAACGACCGCGCTGATCTGGCCAAACTGGCGGGCGCCGATGGTGTGCATCTGGGGCAGGGCGATGGCAGCATCGTCGAGGCTCGCGCGCTACTGGGCCGCGAGGCGCAGATTGGCCGCACCTGCCACGACAGCCGGCATCTCGCGATGGAGGCCGGCGAGGCGGGCGCGGATTATGTGGCGTTCGGCGCGTTTTACGACACCACTACCAAGCCCAGCCATTATCGCCCAACCCCCGACATCTTGGGCTGGTGGACGACGCTGAGCCAGGTGCCGTGCGTCGCCATTGGCGGCATCTTCCCGCATAACGCAGCGCCGCTGGTCGACGCCGGCGCGGATTTCATCGCCGTGGTGCGCGCGGTATGGGATCACGAAGGCGGTTCTGGTGCCGGGGTGAAAGCCTTCGGCGACGTGCTGGGCTGGTAAATCGTCAGGCTTGACGAGCCCACCGCCAACATTCACTGTATTATTCGAACCACACAGAGGAAAAACCATGCGCATCATGTTGTTGGCAGGACTGGTTGGTTTTGGTTTGGCGCAGGCAGCGATGGCACAAGAGACCTCTCCGCCGGTGCAGGTGATGGTGCTGGGCAGCTATCACTTTGGCAATCCCGGCCTTGATACCAACAACATGCAGGCCGAATCCGTGCTGACCCCACAGCGCCAGAAAGAACTGGAGCGGGTGGCGCAGGCGCTGGTGAAATTCCGGCCGACGCATGTAATGGTGGAAATGCAGAGCAAGGAACCCGGCCTGGCCATTGGCGAGTATCGCCGTTTCGATGCGAAGATGCTGGCCACCGACGCCAATGAAATCGTGCAGATCGGCTATCGCGTGGCGAAACTGGCCGGGCTGGCCGATGTGCAGGGCATCGATGAACAGCCGGCCGGTGATGAGCCGGATTATTATCCCTACGACAAGGTGCAGGCCACTGCTGCAAAGTTCGGTCAGTCAGCCGATCTGGTCGCACTGAACACGCCGGTCGCTGCGTGGCTGAAAAAGCTCGAGGCAAGTCAGAAGACCTTGAGCATCGCGCAAATGCTCATGATCAATAACGACCCGGCCGAAATCGGGAATGATATGGACAGCTACTACGGCATGTTGCCAATTGGCGACGCTGACACCCAGACCGGCGCTGACCTGAACGCCATGTGGTATCTGCGAAATGCCAAGATTTTCAGCAAGCTGATGCATCTGGCAAAGCCGGGGGCCAAGGAGCCTGCGCGCGTGCTGGTGGTGTATGGCGGCGGGCATGGGTTCTGGCTGAGGCATTTCGCGCAGCTGACGCCGGGGTATCGCAATGTGGATGTGCTGCCGTATCTGAAGCAGGCGCGCTGAAATTAAGATCGATTGTCATGCTGGCGCAGGCCAGCATGACGGGGAAACTTGCCCCGGCGTTTCGCTTCCGCTATGGCCCAGCCCGCTTATTTGCTGCTCTTTCGCATTCCCATCCCCACCGCACGGCCCGCGCCTCACGCTGGCCGCAAGGACTTGCCCCATGGTCGCCCATTCATCGCTGATCACCGTCATGGAAAAGGCCGCGCGCAAGGCGTCGCCCAAGCTGCGCCGCGATTTCGGGGAAGTGGATGCGCTGCAGGTTTCCCGTAAGGGGCCGGCCGATTTCGTCTCCAACGCCGATCGTTCCGCCGAAGCCAGCGTGGTGGAAGTGCTGCGCCATGCGCGGCCGGATTGGGGCCTGCTGCTGGAAGAAGGCGGCGAGATCAAGGGTGAGGATGAGCGTTGCCGCTGGATCGTCGATCCGCTGGATGGCACGTCGAATTTTCTGCACGGCATCCCGCATTTCGCCATCTCCATCGCCGCTGAAATCGATGGCGAGGTGACGGCGGGCCTGATCCACCAGCCGCTGACCGGCGAAAGCTATTGGGCGGAAAAGGGCCGCGGCGCCTGGCTTTCGGATCGCCGTCTGCGCGTGTCGGGCCGCCGCGATCTGAACGACTGCCTGATCGCGACGGGCATTCCCTATATGGGGCACGGCGATCGCGGCCAATTTGCGACGATCCTGAACGCGGTGATGCCAGAAGTCGCAGGCGTGCGCCGTTTCGGTGCCGCCAGCCTTGATATGGCCTGGGTGGCGGCGGGGCGATTTGATGGCTTCTGGGAAACCGGCCTGTCCTATTGGGACATTGCGGCCGGCATCCTGCTGATCAAGGAAGCCGGCGGCTTTGTCAGCGATTTCCGTGGGCAGGATGGCATGGTTGGCCGCCGCGAAATGGTGGCCGGCAACGGCGCTATCCAGTCCAAACTGCACAAGCTGGTGGCTGGCGCGCTGCGTTGAGCCTTGTTGCAGTGCCGCAGCCTCGACAAAATGGCGCAATTTTTGCGTGTCAGAGGTTGCCCCTGAAGGGCTTGGCGGCTAATCATGGTGCATCGCAACAGCTGTTGGAAACCCCCAGGCCATGTCGGCCATTGCCTCTGAATATCTGCCGGTCCTGCTGTTCTTTGCAGTGGGCATCGCCTTCGCCCTGATTTTCGTCAGTGCGCCCATTGCCGTGTCGGCGCTGATCGGTACGTCCAAACCCGAAGCGGTGAAATTGTCGGAGTATGAAAGCGGCTTCCCCGCCTTCTCCGATGCGCGCGCCAAATTCGATGTGCAATTCTACCTCGTCGCCATCCTGTTCATCGTGTTCGATCTGGAAGCGGCCTTCCTGTTCCCGTGGGCGGTCAGCCTGCACTGGGGCGGCGAAGCGGCATGGTGGGCGATGATGGAATTCCTCGGCGAACTGGGCATCGGCCTGGTTTATGCCTGGAAAGTGGGAGCGTTGGAGTGGGAGTGATCGTGCCTCAAAACGGCGCAATCGCGCTGCCGGAAACCAACCGCGACTTGTTTCTGGGCGATGTGAGCCAGGAGGTGGCGGACAAGGGCTTTCTGGTCACCTCGACCGAAGACCTGTTTCATTGGGCCCGCACTGGCAGCCTGTGGTGGATGACCTTTGGCCTGGCCTGCTGCGCGGTCGAAATGATGCACACCAACATGCCGCGGTACGACATGGAACGGTTTGGCATCGCGCCGCGCGCCTCACCGCGCCAGAGCGACGTGATGATCGTGGCCGGCACGCTGTGCAACAAGATGGCCCCGGCGCTGCGCCG
>NZ_JANPML010000383.1:0-2041 GCF_031422795.1 Sandarakinorhabdus sp. | reverse complement strand
GGGGGGGGGTTGGGGTTCGGGGTGGGGTTTAAACACCCCCCCCGCTTTGGGGGGTGGGTCTACGCGCGCGGCCCGCGCGGGGGGGTGGGGGTGCGCCCGTTGCCGCAAGCGCAGCACCCCCACCCCGGGCCGCCTGCGGCGTCTCTCGACCCTCCCCACAAGGGGGAGGGAGTTGCACCAGCCTAGGGGGTGGGCAGGGGCGGGGCAAGCGGCTATGGCAACGCCTGCATTTTCAGGAGGCTCGCATGCCGCAGTATGACATTCTCGCCATGGGCAACGCCATTGTTGACGTGATCAGCAGCGAGACTCCCGATTTTCTGAGCGAGCGTGGGATCGAGCATGGCTGCATGCGCCTGATCGATGCCGATACGGCGGAGGCGCTTTATGCCGCCATGGGCCCTGGTCGGGAGATCAGCGGTGGTTCGGCGGCCAATTCGGTGGTGGGTGCCGCCGCACTGGGCGCGAAGACGGCGTTTGTGGGCCGGGTGGCGGGCGATCAGCTGGGCGAGGTTTTCACCCATGATATTCGCGCGGCCGGCGTGGCGTTTGATACCGCTGCTGTCACCGGTGGCCGCCCGACGGGCCGCTGCCTGATCGTGGTGACGCCCGATGGCGAGCGCACGATGAACACCTATCTGGGCGCCTGCCAGGAACTGGATGCCAGCGATCTGGATGCCGAATTGGTGAAGGCGTCGGGCATTCTCTATCTGGAAGGCTATCTGTGGGATCCGGCGGCGCCGCGTGCGGCCATGCAGGCGGCCATCAAGGTGGCGCGCGAGGCGGGGAACAAGGTGGCCTTCACGTTGAGCGATGTGTTCTGCGTGGAGGGCCATCGCGCCGATTTCCGCAACCTGCTGGAAAGCCACGTGGACATCATGTTCGGCAACGAGAATGAGGTGAAGGCGCTGTATCAGACGGGCGACATCGATGCGGCAATGGCGGAACTGGCGAAGCACGCCTGCATCACGGTGGTGACCCGCAGCGAAAAGGGTGCCGTCGTGCTCGGCGGTGGCCAACGTTACGAAGTGGCCGGTGAAAAGGTGGCCAAGGTGGTTGATACCACCGGCGCCGGCGTTCTGTTTGCCGGCGGTTTCATGGCGGCTTTGGTGCAGGGTCGCAGCCTGCCGGATTGCGCGCGCATCGGATGCATTTCGGCGGCGGAAGTGATCAGCCACTTCGGCGCGCGGCCGGAAGCGGATCTGCGGGCGTTGGTGGCGGCCAAGTTGGGCTGAACGTCACCACCCCACAAACAAAAAGGGCGGCCCTTGCAGGCCGCCCTTTTCGTTTGCGCGTGTGATGGCGCGTTACGCGTCTTTACCGCCCGGCGTGTGGATGCCCGGCAGCGGCGGCACGCCCTGCGGCGGCACGTTCGGATCGAGTTCGCCCACCACGGTGATGCCGCGCGCCACGTTGGAACGGCTGCGGCCATAGAGGAAGTAGAACACCAGACCGATCGCGGCCCAGCCGAAGAACACCATCTGCGCCACAATGCTGAGGAAGCCGAACAGCAGCAGGCAGCCGGCGGCGGCCAGCGGTGCCACCACCCACACCGCCGGGGTGCGGAAGGCGCGTTTGCGGTCTGGATCGGTGCGGCGCAGAGTCATGATGGCGAGGGACACGAAGAAGAAGGCGCACAGCGTGCCGCCGTTCGACACTGATGCGAGCTGGCCAACCGGGAAGAAGGCCGCCGAGATGGCGACGCCCACGCCGGTGATGATCGTCACCACGTGCGGGGTGCCATATTTCGGGTGCACCTTTGACAGGGCGCCCGGCAGCAGGCCATCGCGGCTCATCACGAAGAACACGCGGGTTTGCGCGAACATCATCATCAGGACGACGGATGGCAGCGCGAAACCGGCAGCGAGACCCAACACGTTACCAACGCCGGGATGGCCGATGGCGCGCAGCACGTGGGCCAGCGCTTCGTTGGAGCAGACGACGGGCAGCGTGGCTTCGGCAAAGGTCTTGCACTGGGCGACCAGTTCCGGCGAACCGGGCGCCAAGGCTTCACCGTTCGGGCCGAACACCGGCTGCGCGCCAT
>NZ_JANPML010000382.1:0-15553 GCF_031422795.1 Sandarakinorhabdus sp. | reverse complement strand
GCCCCAATCCGACCACAAGGTGAGATCGCGGCGCTTTTCCCACGGATAGTCGAACAAAATGGCCAGCATGCCGGTGGTCAGTTCGATGGAAACCCGATCAACCCAATCAAATTGCTCGCCAATCGGCAGGCCATCAATCAGTTCGCTGGTGCGTTTGCGGACCTCGATGGCCATGCGCGCGATTTCCGATGGACCGAACGCCGGCGCCACCACGCGGCGCTGGTCGCTATGGCGCGGCCGATCCATGGCGATGAACTGCGGCAGATTATAATCGCCAAACAGATCGACCACGGTGATGCCGCCAAATTCATGGCTGCTGGAAAAAATGTCGGGCCGCGCCTCCACCGCCATGATGTCGGCGTGGCTGTTGACTGACCAGAACGGGCCGAACGGGCTGTTGGGCTGATAGTGGACAGGGGCTTCGGCCCGCAGCCGCTCGAACACCGGCCGCCAACTGTCGTTCGCATAAAGCGTCGCATCCGACACATCGATCACGTCCAGCGGAACGTCAGCCAAATTGCCCGGTGCAATCGTCGCCATCACATCCTCCCCATTTCGTGCGCCACAGTTTTGCGGTCGTTGGTGCGATGCTACGATGAAACTTCAGCAATCGCGAGTCCCTCTGCCATGGCAATTCCCTCTCATAATAATCTGGACGCCAGCATCGATCCCACCCGGGACCAGGTGCGCAACCTGCGCGATCATGGCCGCGATGGGCCGGTGGTGATGATGAACCTGCTCAAGTTCCGCGAGACCGCCAATTATCCCGCCGATGCCGGGATGGCGCCGTGTTCGGGCAAGGAAGCCTATGACCGCTATCAGCACGCTTTTACCGTGGCAGTGGGCGCGATTTCGCAAGCCGAAGTGCTGTACGACGGCCCGTGCGAACAGCTGTTCATCGGCCAGTCCGGCACGGATGCCGCCGATTGGGACAAATTGCTGCTGGTCCGCTATCCGACCCGCCAGCATTTCCTGACCATGATGGCCAACGACAGCTACCGCGATGCGCTGGTACACCGCTATGCCGGGCTGGAACGCACCGTTCTGATCCAATGTGGATAATGACGTCGCCGGTCACACTGGTGTTGCACCACAGCGCCAGCGCGGTATGAAGGCCAAGCATAACAGACCGGCCGCTGGGTCTGCCGCAGGGCAGGGCAGCGAAAGGGGCCAGAAAAAAGGGCTGATAATGGCTTCTCGACCAACCGGGCCGCTGCCGCGCCCATTGTCGCCGCACCTCTCCATCTGGAAATGGCGGGTGCATATGGCGGTGTCGATCGTGCACCGCGTCACCGGCAATGCGCTGGCCTTTGGTGCCGTGGTGATCTTTGCCTGGTGGTTGGCGGCGCTGGCCAGCGGGCCGACCTATTATCGGCTGTTTCAGGATATCGTCTTCTCGCCGCTGGGCGTGATCGTCGGCTTTGGTCTGACGTGGGCGATGTTCCAGCACATGGGCAGCGGCATCCGCCACTTCATCATGGATTCGGGCGAAGGTTTCGATCTCGCCACGTCGCGCCGGATGGCACAGGCGACGTTCGTGTTTGCGATGCTCGCCACGCTGGCCTTCTGGGCCTTTGTGCTGCTCGGTGGGAGCTACTGAAATGGGCAACGGGACTCAATTGGGCCGCGTGCGCGGGCTCGGTGCCGGCGGCGGCGCAATCGTGCATCACTGGTGGCTGCAGCGCGTTACGGCGGTGGCCAGCCTGTTCCTCGTGCTGTGGTTCGTGTTCAGCCTCGCCCGGCTGCCCAGCCTGGATTATGCCAGCACCGTGATGTGGGTGCGCCAGCCGCTGGTGGCGGTGCCGATGTGCCTGCTGGTGGTCAGCGTTTTCTGGCACTTCCGGTTGGGCGTGCAGGTCATGCTGGAAGATTATCTGCATGGGTCAAAGCGCGTCATCGCCATGCTTGCCCTGAACTTCTACACCTTTGCTCTCGCCGCCCTCGCACTGTTTTCGGTGCTGAAGGTGGCCTTGTCTGCCGGTTGATTGGATAACCCCCGTGCCTGAAGCCTATCAGATCATCGATCACGTTTATGACGCCGTTGTGGTGGGGGCCGGTGGTTCCGGCCTGCGCGCCGCCATGGGCATCGCCGAAGCCGGGCTGAAAACCGCCTGCATCACCAAGGTGTTTCCCACCCGCAGCCACACGGTCGCGGCGCAGGGCGGCATTGCAGCGGCGTTGGGCAACATGGGCCCGGATCACTGGACGTGGCACATGTACGACACGGTCAAAGGCAGCGACTGGCTCGGCGATCAGGACGCGATCGAATATCTCTGCAAGGAAGCCCCGGCCGCCGTTTACGAGCTGGAACATTTCGGCGTGCCGTTCAGCCGCACCGAAGCCGGCCGCATCTATCAGCGCCCGTTTGGCGGCATGATGCAGGACATGGGCAACGGCCCGCCGGCCCAGCGCACCTGCGCCGCCGCCGATCGCACCGGCCACGCCATGCTGCACGCGCTCTATCAGCAGAGCCTGAAGTACAGCACGGATTTCTATATCGAGTATTTCGCCATCGATCTGATCATGGTGAACGGGGAATGCAAGGGCGTCATCGCCATCAACATGGAAGACGGCAGCATCCACCGTTTCCGCAGCCATCAGACGGTGCTGGCCACCGGCGGTTATGGCCGCTGCTATTTCTCCGCCACCTCTGCCCACACCTCCACTGGCGACGGCGGCGGCATGGCGATCCGGGCCGGCGTTGCCATGCAGGATATGGAATTCGTGCAGTTCCACCCGACCGGCATCTATGGCGCTGGCGTTCTGATCACCGAAGGCGCGCGCGGGGAGGGCGGTTACCTGACCAACAGCGCCGGCGAGCGTTTCATGGAGCGTTACGCCCCGTCGGCCAAGGATCTGGCGTCGCGCGACGTGGTTTCGCGTTCGATGGCGATGGAAATCCGCGAAGGCCGCGGTGTCGGTGCCGAAGGCGACCATATCCACCTGCACCTCAATCACATCGATTCCGCCGTGCTGGCCCAGCGCCTGCCGGGTATCTCGGAAACCGCCAAGGTGTTCGCCGGTGTGGACGTGACCAAGGCGCCGATCCCGGTGGTGCCGACCGTGCACTACAACATGGGCGGCATCCCGACAAATTATCACGGCGAAGTCGTCACCCTGAAGGATGGCAACCCCGATAGCGTGGTGCCCGGCCTGTTTGCGGTGGGTGAAGCCGCCTGCGTTTCCGTGCACGGCGCCAACCGTTTGGGCTCCAACAGCCTGATCGATCTGGTCGTGTTCGGCCGCGCCACCGCGCACCGCGTCGCCGCCATCCAGAAGGCCAACGCCGGCCACGCCGCGCTGCCGAAAGACAACGCCGATTTCGCGCTGGGCCGCCTTGATGGCTTCCGCCATGCCAAGGGCGGCAGCAGCACCGCCGAAGTGCGCCTGGCCATGCAGAAGACGATGCAGGCCAACGCCGGCGTGTTCCGCACCAGCGAAATCCTTGATGAAGGCGTGCGCAAGATCGACGCCGTCTATCAACGCATGGCCGATATCGGCACGATGGATCGTTCGATGGTGTTCAACACCGATCTGATCGAGACGCTGGAACTCGACAACATGATCGGCCAATCCGTGCTGACCATGCACATGGCGCAAGCCCGCCACGAAAGCCGCGGCGCGCACATGCATGAAGATTTCCCGGCGCGCGATGACGAAACGTGGATGGTCCACTCGCTGGGCTGGTTCCGTAATGGTTCGGTGGAACTGGCCGCTCGGCCGGTGCACACCTACACGCTGTCGGATGATATCGCGTATATCAAGCCGAAGGCGCGGACCTACTGATTGGCGTCGCTGGGTCGGCCAGCCATGCGCGGTGAGGACATGGCGATGACGCCAGCATGGCCGGCGGGTGACGCGCTCAGACGAAAATCGTTTACGCCGTCGTCCGCTTGACCACGCCGATCAGTTGGCGCCGCACCAGCGCCACGGATGGCTTCTCCACCCAGAGGTGGAACATAATCGATGCGGCGATCGACGCCATGAAAGCGGTGAACAGCAAGGCCAGATCCGATTGGTGCAGCAATGTCGGGAGCCGGGGCCATGCAGCACGGATCGCCCCCAGCACGAACAGATGCACCAGATACAGGGCGTAGGAGGCATTGCCCAACAGCACCAGCCAGCGCAGGTTCTTCACGCGGCCCTGCAGATCGGCAGAGACCACCAGCAGCACAATGGCGGCTGCCGGCAGACCGTATATCAGCCAGCGCATGGCATCGAGACGGCCAACGGGTTGCATGATGGCCCAACCAAACCAGGCGATTGCAGCCGCCAGCAGCACGCCGATCAGCCAGCCCGGCAACCTGATCCGCGGCGCCACCAGGGCCACGATCATGCCGAAGATGAATTCCAGCATCAGGCTGTTGGTAAAGAAATCGAACCAGGCGTTACCGGCAAAGGGTAGCACGATACCAGCCAGGACCAGCAGGCCGATCTGGATCAAACAAAGCAGGATGCGCAGCCGATGGTTGATCAGCATCGCAATGGTGAAGGTAGCATAGAACAGCATTTCGTAGTTCAGCGTCCAGCCGATTGCCAGCAACGGCATGGTGCCCAGTTTGTCGTTGGGATTGGGCCAGGGAAAGAACAGCAGTGAGCTGGCAAGTCCGGCCACGTCCAGCTGTGCCGACTTGAACAGCGAGGGCGCCACGGCAATCACGGCCGCCATCACCAGCGTCACGATCCAGTAGGGTGGAGCAATGCGCGTCAGCCGATCGAACAGGAAGCTGCCTGGCTGTGCCGAAGCGCCCTGGCCCGAGATATGGACCATGATGAAGCCGCTGATGACAAAGAAGATGTCAACGCCGGCCTGTCCCCCGACAAAGGACGAGCCGAGATCGCCGGTACCGACATAGGGGACCATCTGCCAGGCATGGGTGGCAACCACCAGCGCCGCCGCGACAAACCTGAGATATTGCACGCCAGGCAGTATCCCGGCCGTCCGCACCTTTGCAGCTGTCAAGCCAACGCCCCCCGGAACCATTGAAATCCAGCCTGAGCAGTAGCGTCAATCTCGCTGCAGAGGCAAACGGGAATTTGACGGAACGCGCGCGGGCGCAGCCCGTCAAGACGCTGCAAACCATCAAAAGCACAACGTTGTCCTGCGGCGCGGCAACTCGGCTGTTGTCAGCGGCACGGCGCGATGTACATAAGCGCAGACGCGCAAGGAATCCGTACCATGGCTGAATTTTCTCTCCCGCCCAACAGTGTCATCAAGGCCACAGGCAAGACGCATCCAGCGCCGGCGGGTGCGTCGCGCACCAAGCAGTTCAAGATCTATCGCTGGAATCCGGATGACGGTGAAAATCCGCGTTATGACACCTACAGCCTTGATCTTGATGCCACCGGGCCGATGGTTCTGGATGCGCTGATCAAGATCAAGAACGAGGTGGATTCCACGCTCACTTTCCGCCGCTCGTGCCGGGAAGGGATTTGCGGTTCCTGCTCGATGAACATCGATGGCACCAACACGCTGGCCTGCACCATGCCGATTGCCGATGTGAAGGGCGAAGTGGTGATCACGCCGCTGCCGCACATGGAAGTGATCAAGGACCTTGTCCCTGATTTCAAGCATTTCTACGCGCAATATGCCTCCATCAAGCCCTGGCTGCAGACCGTCACCCCGGCACCGTCGGGCGAGGAACGGTTGCAGTCGCCTGAGCAGCGCGAGCAGCTGGATGGCCTGTATGAGTGCATCCTGTGCGCCTGCTGCTCGACCGCCTGCCCATCCTATTGGTGGAACAGCGACAAGTTCCTTGGCCCGGCCATCCTGTTGCAGGCCTATCGCTGGCTGGCCGACAGCCGCGACGAGATGACCGGTGAGCGGCTCGATGCGCTGGAAGATCCGTTCCGCGTCTATCGCTGCCACACCATCATGAACTGTTCAAACGTCTGCCCCAAGGGCCTGAACCCGGCCAAGGCGATTGCCGACATCAAGCTGATGATGCTCGAACGGGCAGGCTGAGGGAAAAGTCCATGGACGATACCGCGCTGTGCGAACTTTCGGCCAGCGCGGCGGTCGCGCTGATGGCCTCTGGTGAATTGACTGCGGAAACCTATGCAACTGCGCTGCTGGGGCGCTGCGGGCAGGGGGTGCATCTGGGCGCCTTCATCAGCCTTGATGCAGAACAGGTGCTGGAACAGGCCCGCGCGGCCGATGCCCATCGCGCCGCCGGCAAGCCGCTCGGCCTGCTGCACGGCCTGCCGGTGCCAGTGAAGGACAGTGTCAACACCAAGGATTACCCCACCACCGGCGGCACCAACGCGCTGCGCCATTTCCGCCCCGCCACCGATGCCGCGTGCGTGGCGCTGCTGCGCCAGGCTGGCGCCATCGTGTTGGGCAAGACCAATCTGCACGAATTGTCGTTTGGCTGGACCAGCACCAACGCCGCCTTTGGCGCGGTGCGCAACCCGCACGATCCGACGCGCATTCCCGGTGGCAGTTCCGGCGGCACGGCGGCAGCGGTGGCGGCGGGTATGGCGCCGCTGGGTGTGGCCGAGGATACCGCCGGATCGATCCGGGTGCCGGCGGCGCTGTGCGGGCTGTTCGGTTTCCGGCCCAGCACCGGTCGTTATCCCAATGCCGGCGTGGTACCGATGACGGCGCTGTTCGACCAGGTCGGCCCGCACGCGCGCTGCATGACGGATATCGTGCTGTTCGATGCGGTGATGACCGGCGAACCGGCCAACGTCGCGCCGGCAACATTGGCTGGATTGCGGCTCGGCATTGATCGGGCCTTCTACTTTTCCGGCCTCAATCCCGAAGTGGCACAAACGATCGCCGAGGTCATCGAGCGACTGGAAGCCGCCGGTGTGGTGATGGTGGATGTGGAACTGCCCGGGCTGCAGGCGCTGGTCGATGCAGCCTGCGTGCCGATCATCTTTCATGATTTCCTGCCGTCGCTTGGCGCATATCTGGCCAGGAATGATGCCCCTGCCAACCTTGCCGACGTGCAGGCGCAGCTTGCCAGCCCGGACGTGCAGGCCGCGTTCAGCCTGTGCACGCCGGTGAGTGACCGTGATGATCCGGTCTATCTGGCGGCACGCGATGTGCATCGCCCCGCATTGCAACAGCTGATGGCCAACTGTTTTGCTGATCATGGCATTGCGGCGCTGCTGTTCCCGACAACGCTCGTGCCGGCCACGCCCATCGGCGCCGATTCCAGCGTGACCATCAATGGCATCGATGTGCCCTTTGCCACTGCCATTGGTCGCAACATTCTGCCCGGCAGTACGGCGGGCCTGCCTGGTCTGGTACTGCCCTGCGGCCGCGCAAGCGGTTTGCCAGTGAGTATCGAGCTTGATGGCCCGGCCGGCAGTGACCGGCAATTGCTGGCCATCGGCATGGCGATTCCGGCGCTGTTGCCCACTGTCACAGCAGCTTCGCTTGCCGGGTCTTGATGGCTTTGGTAAGTTGCCGCCGCAACGCCAGCTGTCGCTGGCCGTAAATGTGGCATGATGGGTGGGACTGTGCAGCAGATCGTTAGCCGATGGATCGGGCAGGTAAGCGCATGAGCGCTGCCACCTTCTCGACCCGCGCCGCGATGGATCGCAAATCATTGCGTATCTTGCCGCAATACAACAGCCTGCACCACCGCACGTGGTGGAAATTTGCCAGCATTGCCTTCGTGGCGCTGGCGCTGTTTCTCACCATGTACACCGGCTTTCTGGTCGCGATCGGTGGCACCTTGGCCTTCAAATTCGTGGGCTTTCCGATCCTGGTGATGGCCGGGCTCAGCCTGTGGCTGCTGCCGGATGTCGACAAGGCCGACAACGCGCCGTTCTACAAGTTGCTGGCGGCCTACATGTTCCTGATGGTCGCCTGGCCGTCTTATGTGGCCATCGCTATCCCCGGCCTGCCCTGGGTGACACCGGCGCGAATTGTGCTGGGCGTGTTGCTGATCGCCATGCTCACCCACTTCCCGCAGATCGCCGAAGCGCGGCAAAAGGTGGTTGGGCTGCTGAGTTATGACCCGCTGGCGTTCAAGCTTTATGGTCTGTTCCTGCTGATGCAGGTGGTTGTGCTGCCGCTGTCACCTTCGCCTGTCGACGTGTTCAGCTATGAAATCATGCAGGGCGTGCTCGACAGTTCGGCCATGGTTGCGGCGGCCTGGTGTTTTGCGGATGTGAAGAAAATCCCGCGGGTGATGCGGTTGGTCGTGCTGGGCAGTATCTTGTGCATGCTGATCACGGTTCTGGAGAATTTCCTGCAACGGCCGCCGTGGTTTGGCTATATCCCGAGCTTTCTGCGAATCGATCCGGTTCTGTATGAAACCTATGTGTCGACGCAGGCCCGCGTTGGCGATGGCCGCTACCGGATTCGCGCCACCTTTGGCATCGTGCTTTATTTCGCCCAATATCTCGGGCTGTTCCTGCCGCTTCTGCTTTTTGAAATGTCCAAGTCCAGCGGCTGGAAACGGTTGCTGGCGTTGGCGCTGATCCCGCTGATCCTGCAGACTGTCTGGTTCACCAACGCCCGCACGGCGACCATTGCCTTGCTGTTTTCCATATTCAGCTTTGCCGGCTTGTTGCTGGTGCGCCAGTTGTTTTTCCGGCCGCGCGGGGATGGGCTGAAACCAGGCATCATGGTGGCCCTGGTGCTGGTGGGCGTGGCCATGCTGGGCGGCGCGATTGCCTCAAGTCACCGGCTGCAAATGTATACCATCGGTGGCTCGCAGCATGCCGGCAGCAACGCAGTGCGTGATGCGCAATGGGACGGCGCCTGGCGGGCGGTGGCCCGAAATCCGATCGGCGTCGGTTTGGGGACGCCTTTGCCCGATGTGGGGCGCTCCAATGGCAAGGGCGTGGTCATTGTCGACAGCTATTGGATCAATCTGCTCGTGGGGCTGGGCCCGTTGGGCTTCATCGGATTCATCGGTTGCTTGGCCCGCATCGCTTGGCTTGGGTGCATGACATTCCTGCGCGCGAAAGACGATCTGGAGGAATGGGGCGGCGCGTTGGCCATCTCGCTGATGAACTTCATCATTTCGGCTTATGTCATCAGCTATGCCGACAATAACTATCTGGTGTTCACGCTGGCCGTGGCCATTCTCGCTCTGCACCGGCACCAGACAAAGCGCCTGGCGGCAGAACCCAAGGCCGATCGGGCACTGCCATCGCCGTCAACAGCGCTCGTGCGGCGCTAGAGCGGCTTTCGACCAACCAGATGGAACCTGCCGCTGCCGCTTCATTGTGGCGGCGGCAGATCCTTGGTCAGGTCCTGCTGGCGGGCGGCGTCGGCGAGCGCGATAGCCTCGCGCATCAGCGCTTCGGGATCGCGGATGGCGGCATCCGGGCCGACCCGTCGGATATCGGCGCCGCGCCCCCGCTTGCCGTTCTCGGAGTTGGGCAACACCGCAAAGGCGCTCAACGGCAGATCACCTGCCGTCAGGGGGCCGGGGAAGGTCTTGCCCGGGTTCACGCCGTCGGCAGGCACACGCGGCTTGTAGACGAAATTGTTGATGTCCTTGGTGCCAACGGATTCGGCGCGAATGGCCATCAGCGCGGTGATGTTGTTTGACACCCGGCCCCAGGTAATCCCCGACGCAATGATGGCGGGCTGCCAGCCGGAACTGATCCGGCCAGCCATTTCGCGCGGAACACTGCCGAAAAAGCCATGTGGCGAACTGATGACCGTGTTGTTTTCCACCACGACGCCGCGCACGCTGCTCACACTGATGCCGTGGCGCGATGATCCGTAATAGACATTGTGGCGGATGGTGAAATCGCGATGATAGCCAAGCGGTTGCTTGCCGTTTTCATAGGCTTCGGCGCGGATGAACATGGCCTGCACGTTACGGTCCAGGCCGGCCGAAAAATAATTGCCCTCGATCGTGACCATCGATGATCCGGTGGGCACTTGCTGGGTGAAAAACTGGATCATGTCGGGATGTTCGCGCAGATCATAACGCGGTTCCCAGCCCCGGAACAGATTGTGGCGGATCATCATGCCATGGGTGGCGCGTGTCATCAGGCCTTCGCGCGAATTGGTGAAACGATTGCCTTCAATGACCACGCCCCAACTGTCACGAATGCCGGCGATTTGCTTGACATGGGTCACTTCTGACAGCGCAACCACCACATTCTGGCTGTTCTGGATGACAAAACCGTTCGAATCTTCCCATCGTGGACCTTCATCGGGGGTGGATCCAGTGAGTTTGACATCAACCATCATGATATTGCGCGAAATACCGATATCCACCGGCATGGCCCTGCCGATGCCGCCCAAGATGGTGACGCCGTTCACCCGCCAATTGGCGGCCTTGCGGAAGATCATCCGGTTGATGCGGGCGCCGCGTGAACCGGTGATGCGGATGGGGCTGCCGTCGATCGCCCGTGTGATCAGCACTTGCGGATATTCACCATCGGCCAGGCGAATGGTGCTGCCAGCCCGGGCCCACAGAATCGCATTCTGGAGCGCGGCACCATCGGCCACATCCACCACGTCGCCGCGCGCCTGGGCGGCCAGCAGGCTGGGTTGTGGCAACAGCCCGACCGCCATGGCGCCAACGCCGGCAAGTACAAGGCCCGCTCCGATGATTCGTTTTTTCATGGGCCATTGATAGCATAGCCCACCATCTGGCACATGAACCGCTTCGGGGGCGTTCCAGAAGGCAGCCTAAATGGATCCTGATCTTGTCTGTATCCGGCCAGCGACGGCCCGCGACCCGCTGATTTCGGTCGTGATACCCAGTTACAATCGCGCCGGCGTGATCGGCCGCACCATCACGTCGGTGCTGGCGCAGACGCTGGAGCGGTTCGAACTGATCATCGTCGACGATGGCTCAATCGATGATACGCTGGAGGTGCTTGCCGGGTTCAGCGATCGGCGCATCGCCGTTTTTCAGCAGCGCAATGCCGGGGCGCCGGCGGCGCGCAACGCCGGCGTGGCCATGGCGCGCAGCCCGCTGATCGCTTTTCAGGATAGCGACGATGAATGGCAGCCCGGTTTGCTGGCGGCGCATGTCAACGCCTTGAAAACGGCTGATGTCTCTTTCTGCCAGCTGGAGCAGCGTTATGGGTCGGCGCGGATGTTATACCCGACCGCTGGTTGGAAACTGGCGGCGGATGTTTATGCCCAGTTGCTCGGCAGCAGCCATATTTCCACGCAAACACTAGCGATGACACGGGCGATATTTACGCGCGTCGGCGGTTTTGATCCGGCTATGCCGCGCTTTCAGGATTGGGATCTGGCGCTGCGCCTGGCCCAGGCGGGCGGGCGGTTCCACTATATCCCCGAACCACTGGCCATCGCCTACGACAGCCCCGACAGCCTGACCCGAAGCGTTGAAAAGGGCATCATTGGCCGCCAATTGCTGATCGGGAAACATGGGGAGGCGATGGCGGCGCAGCCAGACGCGTTGGCCCGGCATCATTATGTGATGGGCTCGCAGCTGCGGTCTTTGCGCCGCTTTGCAGAGGCGCGGGAAGCGTTTGCCGCCGCCTTTCGCTTGCGGCCGTTCCACTGGCGCGCGGCGGCGCAATGGCTGTTGGCGGTAGCGCACCGCTAAGGCTTGCCGCCGCCGCGCACCGGCGCTAACCGCTTGGCCATGTCACGCGAAACATTCACCGAAGGGCCCAATGCGGGCTGGACCTGCTGGCGCCGCGATCCGGATGGCCGCTTTGCCTCGATGCTGGGCGATTTCTTCTTCCGCGAAGGAACGCGCGGCGTTGAATGCCGCATGGAAACCGCCCGCAAGCACAGCAATGGCCTGGGCTATCTGCACGGCGGCTTCATCATGTCGTTCATCGATATGGCGATGTTTGCCTTCATCTTCCGCCAGCTGGATAACAGCGCCGCCGTCACCCTGTCGTGCGCCACCGATTTCCTGTCGGCCGGTATCGTCGGCAAACCGATCGAAGCGCACGGCGAGATCTTGAAGGAAACCGGCAAGATGCTGTTTGTGCGCGGGCTGGTGACGCAAGATGGCGTCAATCTTGCCAGCTTTACCGGCACGATGCGCAAGATCCCACGCGTGGCGCGCCCCACCGGCGAAGGCCACACGGCGCGGCCTGGAGAGACGCAGGTTGACTGATGTCGCCGCCCGCTATGCCGGTTTGCTGGCAGCGGGCGAACTGAAGCCCGATGCGGCGCAGGCGGCAGTGATCGCGCGTCTGGCGGCTCTGGAAGCCGTCCTCAATCGCCCGGCCACATCGGGCCTGTTTGGCCGCCTGCTCGGCAAATCCGCGCCGCCGCCCAAGGGGCTGTATATCTGGGGCGGGGTCGGGCGCGGCAAATCCATGGCGATGGACCTGTTTTTCGCCGCGTCCACGGTGGTGCCGAAACGCCGGGCGCATTTCCACGAATTCATGGCCGACGTACACGCCGCCATCCACGCCCGCCGGCAGGCCGGCGATTCTGATCCGCTGATGAGCGTGGCCGATCAGATCGCGACTGGCGCAAAATTGCTGTGCTTTGACGAGATGCAGGTGAAGGACATCGCCGATGCCGCCATCTTGTCGCGGCTGTTCACGGCGTTGATGGAAAAGGGCGTCACCGTGGTGACCACCAGCAACCGGCCACCCCGCGACCTCTACAAGGATGGGCTCAACCGCCATTTGTTTCTGCCCTTCATCGATCTGATCGAAACCAGGCTGGATGTGGTGACGCTGGATGGCCCAACGGATTATCGGCTCGCCCGCCTTTCCGGCACGCACACCTGGCACGTGCCCAATGGCCCGGAAGCCACCGCCGCGTTGTCTGCCGCGTTCTTTCGGATGACGGATTATCCACCCGAAGATCGTGAGCACGTGCCCACCGCTGAATTGCCGCTGCCCGGTGGCCGATTTCTGCATGTGCCCAAATCGCTGAAGGGCGTGGCGGTGTTCAGCTTTGCTCGCCTGTGCCGGCAACCGCTGGGCGCTGCCGACTATCTCGCCATCGCCCGCCATTATCACACGGTGCTGATCGTCGGCATTCCCCGGCTCGGCCCGGAAAACCGCAACGAGGCGATCCGCTTCATCCACCTTATCGACGCGCTTTACGAACGACGCGTCAAGCTGGTCGCCGCGGCCGATGCCCAGCCTATTCAACTCTATCCCGCCGGCGATTCCAGTTTCGAATTCGAACGCACCGCCAGCCGGCTGATGGAGATGCAGTCCGCTGCCTATCTGGCGCTCGGCCACGGCGGCTGAGGCTTGCACATGTTTGATTTTCAAAGAACCAACGGGTTAAATCGTCCGGTAGATTTGACAGTTTTTACGCATATTGCGGGTTTTTGACGGCGTTTTGCCTGTTCTGGGACCGGGCGACAAAACGCGCGCATCGCCATGATGACAGCATGCGGCCGTGTAGGACAGGCCGAAGCTTCATTCCGCCCGGTTGACGCCGCCTCCCTCTTTTCACCGGATAGGGC
The DNA here is from genome assembly GCF_031422795.1 of Sandarakinorhabdus sp. Lineage (GTDB taxonomy): Bacteria > Pseudomonadota > Alphaproteobacteria > Sphingomonadales > Sphingomonadaceae > Sandarakinorhabdus. The sequence continues at coordinate 2,198 of NZ_JANPML010000382.1, read as the reverse complement.
TTTGCTGCGGTTGCACAGTGCGCCGACGCACTCTATCCAGCCTGCGACATTCCGCTCGACTCATCTGCACGGAGATACCCCATGGCTCGCAAGAAAATCGCCCTGATCGGCGCTGGCAATATTGGCGGCACGCTGGCGCACCTCGCCGCGCAAAAGGCGCTGGGCGATATCGTGCTGTTCGACGTGGTGGAAGGCGTGCCACAGGGCAAGGCGCTCGATCTGGCCCAATGCGCGCCAGTTGAAGGTTTTGACGTGAACCTGAAGGGTTCCAACGACTATGCCGATATTGCGGGCGCCGATGTGATCATCGTCACCGCCGGCATTGCCCGCAAGCCGGGCATGAGCCGCGATGATCTGCTGGGCATCAACCTGAAGGTGATGAAGGCGGTGGGTGAGGGCATCAAGACCCACGCACCGGGTGCCTTCGTGATCTGCATCACCAATCCGCTGGATGCCATGGTGTGGGCGCTGCGCGAATTCTCCGGGCTGCCGCATCACATGGTGTGCGGCATGGCCGGCGTGCTCGATTCCGCCCGCTTCCGCCATTTCCTGGCCGACGAATTCAAGGTGAGTGTGCGCGACGTCAATGCCTTCGTGCTGGGCGGCCACGGCGACACCATGGTTCCGGTGATCGAATACAGCACTGTCGCCGGCATCCCGGTGCCCGATCTGATCAAGATGGGCTGGAGCACGGAAGCGCGCATCGACGCCATCATCGCGCGCACGCGCAGCGGCGGCGGCGAGATCGTTGCCCTGCTGAAAACCGGCAGCGCCTATTACGCGCCGGCCACCAGCGGCATCGAGATGGCCGAGGCTTACCTGTATGACCAGAAGCGCCTGCTGCCCTGCGCGGTGAACTTGACCGGCCAATATGGCGTGAGAGATCTCTATGTCGGTGTGCCAGTGATCATCGGTGCCGGCGGCGTCGAGCGTGTGGTCGAGATCGAATTGTCGGCCAGCGCCAAGGCCAATTTCACGGTTAGCGTCGATGCGGTCAAGGAACTGCTCGCCGCCTGCCGCGCCATCGATCCGTCGCTGTCATGATCAGCGTTCGTACTGCCGCGTTGGCCCTGTGCTGTGTCGGCTTTCCCGCTACCGCAGCCGTTCCAGCCGATCCGGCCATAGTGCCGTTGTTTGAAGCTGCCTGCACGAAGGGCGAACTGAGCTTTGCCGCTCGTGAAGCAGCAATTGCCGCCGACAGCGAATGGGTTGCTCAAGCGGTTTCCGATGTGAACGTGCAGTCTTTTGGCGCGGTGCCCGTCAAACCGGTTTCCATGAATTTCAATTACAGCAAGCCACTGGTCGTGAAGCAATGGAACCGTTCAGTAGGTGGCAGCACGGTACGTGTTGTGCTGGCACAGTTTGATCCCAAACGGCGCTATCCTAATCTCTGTGCTGTCGTTGTTGCCAACGTGCAGCAAAGCGCGATGGATTATATCGATCTCTACCGCCCGGTGGTCGAAGCGGTCGGACTGAGGGGCAAAAGTGTGGACTTGGCCCACTATTTTGAGTTTTCCGGAAAGCTGCCTGATGGTCATCCGGTGCGCTCTGATATCTTCACGCGGTCCAGCGTCTTGGGCAGCGGTAAAACAATGCATATGTATCTCGCCTTTTGAGGAACGCCCATGAACATCCACGAGTATCAGGCCAAGGAGCTGCTGGCCAAATTCGGCGTACCAGTGCCGGTTGGCTATGCCGCGATGAGTGTCGAGGACGCGGTGGCGGCTTCGGCCAAGCTGCCCGGCCCGCTCTATATCGTGAAGGCGCAGATCCACGCCGGTGGCCGCGGCAAGGGCAAGTTCAAGGAACTGCCGCCCGAAGCCAAGGGCGGTGTGCGCCTGGCCCGCAGCGCCGACGATGTGCGCGCGGCGGCGACCGACATGCTGGGCAACACGCTGGTGACGATCCAGACCGGTGCCGCCGGCAAGCAGGTGAACCGGCTGTATGTCACCGACGGCGTTGATATCGCCAGGGAGCTGTATCTGGCCATGCTGGTTGATCGTGCCACCGGCCGCATCGCCATCGTTGCCAGCACCGAAGGCGGCATGGATATCGAGGACGTGGCCCATAACCACCCCGAAAAAATCCACACCATCACCATCGATCCGGCCACCGGTGCCATGCCGCACCACGGCCGCGCCGTTGCTGCCGCGCTGGGCCTGACCGGCCCGCTCGCCAAGCAGGCCGAGAATGTGACG
>NZ_JANPML010000381.1:0-13711 GCF_031422795.1 Sandarakinorhabdus sp. | reverse complement strand
CGTGGTGGCCTCGCCCAGCCTGCCCGACGAGGTGAAGGAACGGCTGCTCAAGCTGGCCGGACGGCGCGCCACCGGCGACGGCGTCATCATCATCAGCGCCAACCGCTTCCGCGATCAGGTGCAGAACCGTTCCGATGCCCGTACCCGGCTGGCCGAACTGGTCGCGCAGGCCTGCATCCGCCCGATAAAGCGCCGGGCGACGCGGCCCACGCTGGGTTCCAAGCAGCGCCGGCTGGACGCCAAGACCACCCGGTCTGGCGTCAAGGCAGGCCGTGGCAAGGTTCGGACGGATGAGTGAGTTAGGGTATCAATACGGACTCGAAATTTCGCCCAAGGCACATTATCTCTGATGCAGACCGGATTCCCCGAAAGGATGCGACCATGACCGATACGCCTGAAATCCTGCCCGCCGTGACTGATAGCGTAACCGACGCTGTCGAAACCGCTGCCAGCAAGCTGGAAAAGCTGAAGGTCGATCTGAAGGATCAGGCCGACAAGGCGATCGGCAAGGCCAAGGACGCCGCCAACGCCGCCTATGACAAGGCTGCGGCCAAGGCCAGGGAACTGGCCGACGCCGCGCCGGAGAAGGCCCGCGAAGTCAAGGAACGCGCCCAGAAGGTTGCCGAAGAAGGCACCGCCAAGGTGCGAACCACCGTGCAGGAACAGCCGCTCGCCGCGCTGGGCGCCGGCATTGCGCTGGGCTTTGTCGTCGGCTGGCTGCTGAGCGGCCGCAAGAAGGATTGAGCGAGCGGGCGAGCCGATAGCAGCGCTATCGGCCGACTCCGCGAGCGGCGGCCAGCGGGTGCAGGCGGCGGCCGCAGCCGCCAACTGCAGCCCGTCTGACGTGAGGCCGGAGCTTTGCTTCGGCCTTTCGCTTTTCTCAGTGATGCCCTTCGCCGGGCTCCTGCATCAGTTCCACCAGCACACCCGCGGTGTCACGCGGATGCACGAAGATCACCGGTACGCCGTGCGCGCCCATGCGCGGTTCGCCGGTGCCCAGCACGGTGGCGCCGCGCGCCCGCATGGCGTCACGGGCGGCGATGATGTCCTTCACTTCGAAACACACATGATGCTGGCCGCCACTGGGATTCTTCTTCAGGAAACCGTGGATGGGGCTGTCCTCGCCCAGCGGCTCGATCAGCTCCAGCTGGCTGTTGGCGACATCGATGAAGGCGACGCGCACGCCCTGCGCCGGCAGATCAAACGCGGCGCGCGACACCGTGGCGCCGAACAGCCGGCCATACATGGCCACGGCGGCATCGATCGACACGCAGGCGATGCCGACATGGTTCAATCGGCCAAGCAGTAGCGGGGGCAAATCGGTCATATACGGTCCTCCAATGTGCCGCTTTCCCTTGCATGGGTCGCGAAAGCCGGCAAGCTGACGCAATGATCTATATCGTTATCAACGCCATCCCCATTGCGCTGGCCACGCTGCTGGGACTGTTGATCGGCCAGTTCGTCGACCGGCCCAAGGGATTGGTCGGCTGGCTGGTGGCGCTGCTGGCGACCGCCTGGCTGTGTGCCATCCTCGCCGGCGCGCTGATCCTGGCGCCGCCGCGCGCGCCGCCGTGGGTGATGACCATTGCGACGGCCTGGGTGATCTGGGTCGGTTTCGTGGTGCCGGCGCTGGCCGCCTCGCTGTTGATGGCTGGGCAACGCTGGGGCCGCATCGGCCGCGCCTGCCTGTGGTGGCTGGTGGTGATGATGGTGCAGGTGGTGGTGATGAAACTGGTCGGGCTGACCGCCCCGCCGGTGTGAGCTTTTAATCGGGCAGGTGCACGATTTCGGCTTTTGGTGGCGGTCGGCGCAGCAACAACAACAAGGGCAGCATCGCCAGCGACATGAACGCCATGGCGCGGAACACGTCGATATAGGCGATCATCAGCGCCTGCCGGTTGACCGCGCCATCGATCATGGCCACCACGCCGCCGGCGCCGGCCGCCGCCAGCGCCGCCGGATCGGCCCACGGCAGGTTGAACTGGGTGATGCCGCCGCCCAGTTCGGCGTGCGAGGTCTGCGTCTGGCGTTCCAGCAGGGCGACGGCCAGGCTGATGCCGATCGAGCCGCCGATGTTGCGCAGCAGCATGTAGATCGCCGACGCATCGGCGCGCAGCCGCATCGGCAGGCTGGCAAAGGCCAGCGTGTTGAGCGGCACGAAGATCAGGCCCAGGCCAACGCCCTGGAAAAAGCCGGTGAAGATGAAGGGGGAGGCACCCTGTTCCGGGGAAAACAGGCTCATCCCCCACAGGGCCGCGCCGGTGATGCCAAAGCCGGCAGCCAGCATCAGCCGCGGATCGACACCGCGCCCGACCAGTTGCCCGGCGGCCATCATCGCCATCATCATGCCAATGCCGCGCGGCATCATCAGTGCGCCGGCCGAAACCACCGGATAGCCATACAGCGTCTGCACCATGGTGGGCAGCAGCGCCGTGGTGGCAACCAGCAGAAAACCGACCAGCGTGATGAACAACATGCCGGTGAGGGCGTTGCGATCGGTGAGCAGTTCGCGATCAACGATGGCGCCCGGCGTGGCCAGCGCGTGCACGCCAAAGGCCCACAGGCCGGCAATGGCAAGGCCGAATTCCAGCCGCACTTCCCAGCTGTCCAGCCAATCCAGCTGCTGGCCGCGATCCAGCCCCAGTTGCAGCGCTGCCATGCCCAGCGCCAGCAGGGCAAAGCCGATCATATCAAAACGTCGCTGTTCCAGCCGTGGTTCCGGCAGGGCGGCAGCGGCCCAGGTGAAGCAGATGATGCCAAACGGCAGGTTGATCAGGAACACCCAGCGCCAATCGAAACTGTCGGTCAGCCAGCCGCCAATGACAGGCCCCAGGATCGGCCCGACCATCACGCCCACACCCCACCAGGCCATCGCCGGCCCGTGTTTTTCCGGTGGCCACACATCGAGCAGATAGGCCTGACCCAGCGGCGCAATGAAGGCACCCGCCGCGCCCTGCAACATGCGGAACAGTACCATCTGTTCCAGGCTGGTGGCCAGCCCGCACAGCACCGACGCACCGGTGAATGCCGCCACGCTCCACAGGAACAAAGTGCGCCGGCCGATGCGCGCCGACAGCCAGCCGGTGAGCGGTGTCGCGATGGCCGTGGCGACGATATAGCTGGTCAGCACCCAGGTGATGCTGTCGGCGGCGGCATTCAGGCTGGGCTGCATGTGCGGCAGCGCCACGTTGGCAATGGTGGAATCAAGGATGGTCATGAAGCTGCCGAGCATCACCACCAGGGTGACGGTGACGGGCGAGGCCCCGGCTGCCTTGGTTGGCCCGGCCGCGCCTGCCGCCGGAGCGGCGCTGCTCACTTGGTGATCACCTTCACTTCAGCCGACAGACCAGCGATAAGCGGCACTGGCGGTTTGCCATCCAGCTTGATGCGCACCGGCACGCGCTGCACCACCTTCACCCAGTTGCCGGTGGCGTTCTGCGCCGGCAGCACCGAAAATTCGGCTCCAGTGCCGACGCCGATGGAATCAACCCGGCCGCGCAGCACATGATCTGGAAAAGCATCCAACTGCACTTCGGCGCGCTGGCCAACGGCCATGTCCCGCAGCTCGGTTTCCTTGAAATTGGCTTCGATATAGGCGCTGTCGGTCACCATCACGCTGAAGGCGGCAACGCCCTGCACCATGACCTGGCCGGGCAGCACCCGGCTGGTTTGCGTGGCGATGCCGTTTGCCGGCGAAATCAGCTTGGTGCGCGCCAGTTCAAATGCCGCCTTGTCGCGCACGGCAGCCGCGGTCAGCACCAGCGGGTGCTGATCAACATCGTGCAGGCCATCAGCGGCAGTGCGGGCAGCGGCATCGTCAGACAGCGCGCGGCCCAGTTCGGCACGGGCGTTGGCCACCGCATATTCGGCCTGCTGCACCCGGGCCCGGGTGGCAAAACCACGCGCGATCAGCGTTTGCTGGCGCTCCATTTCGGTCAGTGCATAGCCCAGCGCTTCGCGTTTGGCCGCAACATCGGCTGCGCTGCCGCCGGTATCGTTGCGCAGGCCGCGCACCTGCCGTCGGGCATCGGCCAGCCTCGCTTCGGCCTGGGCCAGCGCAATGCGGAACGGCGTATCAACCAGCTCGATCACCAACTGCCCGCGCTTGACGGGCTGGTTTTCGGCCACGAACACCCGCCGCACCCGGCTGCTGATGTCACTGGAAATCGCCAATTTGTCGACCCGCACATAGGCATTGTCGGTCGTCACCTGGCCCAGGCCGGAAAGCCAGAGCCACAGGCCGGCCGCCAGCAGCAGCAGCGGCACAGACAGCATCAGGGCACGGCTGCGCCAGCGTGAGGCGGCTGCCGCAGCGGCGACCGGCGGATCGATGCGCTGGTTCATGCCGCCGCCACTTCGCGCAAGCCCAGATTGCCGCGCAGCCGTTGCAGCAGGCCCTGCATCTGGGCTTGTTCTGCCGCGCTGAGCCCAGCCAGCATTTCGGCGCGCACATCCATCGCCACCGCCTGCAGTTCGGCCAGGATCGGGTGCGCGCGCGGCGTCAGGAACAGCCGCCAGGCACGGCGATCAGCCGGATCAGCCCGGCGCTCGACCAACCCGGCCTCTGCCAACCGATCAACCATGCGCCCCACAGTGATGGTTTCCACATCCAGCCGTTCAGCCAGTCCGACCTGGTTGATGCCTTCGCTGCGGGCCAGTGCAATCAGCACCTGCCACTGTGCCCGCGACACCCCGATCGATCGGGCCCGGGCATCGAATCGGCGGCGTAACAGGCGGGTCACGTCGGAAACCAGCACACCGATGGTGTCGGGATCAGCGAAGGGGGCGGTCTTGGGTTCGGCAGCTTCAATCATCACCCTTACAAAATAGCATACATGCTTATTACAAGATAGATGATCACAAGTGTCACAGCCATCTGAAGTGGCTGACAGGGTGGCGCTTTGGCGCGCATGGCGATAGGTTGCCATTAGGTGGGGGCAGGGACAGGCCGAGGTGACAACAACAGAGTCCAGTTCGCACAGGGCGCCATCATGATCGCGCTCACCGAAGTCGGCTTGCTCAGCCACTTGCTGGCGCTGATCGCCTATGTCGGTTTGTTTGTCGCCGCGCTCACCAAACAGCGCCGCGGCGTCAATCTCTGGCTGGCCGGCGCGGCGCTGATGACTTCATTGTGGGCGGCCAGCTTTGTGGCCAGCATCCTGATCGATTCCAGCCTGCAGCCCTGGATTTCGCGGCTGCAAACCCTGAAAACCGGGGCCTGGATCGGTCTGCTGCTTTATCTGCTGCGACCAACCTGGCTTGGCGGCGAGGGTGAAGGCCGCTCGTCCTTCTGGGTGGGCGGCACGCTTGGCTTTGTGCTGGCCTTGCAGATCGGCATCGATGCCGCCGGCGTCGGGCAGAGCGCGCTGATGGGTGAAGGCGATGTCACCGCCAGTCTGTTCCTAGTGATCCGCATTGCGGTGTCGGTCACCGGTCTGGTGCTCAGCCACAATCTCTATATCGCAACGCGCGGTGGCCAGCTTTCCGGCATCCGCCTGCTCGCCATCGGCCTGGCGGGCCTGTTCCTCTATGATCTGAATTTCTACACGCTGGCCTTCCTGCTGCCGCCGGCATCGGTTGATCTTTATAATATTCGCGGTGCAGTGAATGCGCTGCTGGTGCTGTTGTTCCTGTTTGCCACGCGTGATGCCTGGGTGCGCGGCGCGCGGGTGTCGCGCAATGTTGCCTTCCAGACCGTGGCCTTTTCCGGCGTTGGTTTCTATCTGATCGCCATGTCGCTGCTGGCCTACGCGCTCAAGCTGGTGGGCGGCAATTGGGGCACGCTGCTGCAGGTCAGCTTCCTGTTTGCCACCATCATGCTGGCTGCGGTGATCCTGGTATCGGATCGGTTCCGGGCCTGGCTTCGGGTGGCGATCGCGCGCAATTTCTATCGCTATCGCTATGATTATCGCAGTGAATGGCTGCGTTTCATCGCCACCGTTTCAGCGCCCGGCGATGCGCAAGGCTTGCCCGAACGCGTGGTCCAGGCCGTGGCCAGCGTGCTGGAAGCGCGCGGTGGCTGGCTGCTGGTGCCCGACGATGATCGCCTCAGCCCCGGTGCCACCTGGCAGATGGCCGATCGCCCGCCCGAAGCCCTGGCCACCGACAGCCCCTTGGTGGATTGGCTGCGGCAGGATCGGCTGCTCGATCTTGATATGGTGCGCGACGGCGAACTGCCCGATGCCCCCGATCTGCCGCCCTGGCTGGCGACGGATCGGCGGTATTGGCTGGTGCTGCCGGCCTTCAACCGTGATGCGCTGGCCGGCGTGCTGCTAATCGGCCGCAGCCTGGTGCCGCGCCGGCTGGGCTGGGAAGACGAGGAACTGCTGAAAACCCTCGGCCGGCAGGTGGGCAGCTATGTCGCTGAAAGCCGCGGCCAGTCCGCCCTTGATGAAGCGCGCCGGTTCGAGGAATTCAACCGCCGCTTTGCCTTCATTCTGCACGATATCAAAAATCTGGTCAGCCAGCTCAGCCTGCTGGCCCGCAATGCCGAACGCCATGCCGATAATCCGGAATTCCGCGCCGACATGGTGGCAACCCTGAAGGAATCGGTGGGCAAGATGAACGCGCTGCTGTCGTGGCTCTCGCAGCGCGCCACCGGTCTGCCGGCCACCGATGCGCCGGTGCCCGTGGCCAGCCTGCTCGGCCATCTGGTGAAATCACGGGTGGGCGCCTGGCCAGCCTTGACCTTGCACCTTGGCTCCAATGCTGATCGTGCAATGGTCTCTGGCGATGCGGCTCGGTTGGAACAGATGTTCGCGCATCTGTTGCAAAACGCCATCGATGCCTCCCCGGCCGGCGCTCCGATCCGCTTCGATGTGGCGGTGGCGGGGGCCGAACTTGTGGTCACCCTTGCCGATCGCGGCGAGGGCATGTCGGCCCGGTTCATACGGCAGGAACTGTTCCAGCCGTTCACATCGACAAAGGCCGGTGGATTCGGCATCGGTGCCTATGAAGCCCGGGAGATTGCCCGCGCCCACGGCGGCCGGCTTGACGTGGCCAGCCGCGAAGGCGAAGGCACAAGCTTCACCATCACCCTGCCGCTTGTTGGAAACGGCGCGGTCGGGGGCGCAGCCGGGAAGCCCGCGCTGCTGGTGGAAGGGGAACAGGCGTGAGTGCAAACCGTGAGTGACAGGCCAAAACTGCTGGTGGTGGAAGATGATGCCGGCCTGCAGCGCCAGTTGAAGTGGAGTTATGAGAACCACGAGGTGATCCTGGCCGGTGACCGCGAAGCTGCGCTGGAAGCGCTGCGCACGCACCAGCCGGCGGTGGTCACGCTGGATCTGGGCCTGCCGCCCGATCCCGATGGCGTATCGGAAGGCTTTGCCACGCTGGAAGCCATCCTGGCCACGCGCCCCAATACCAAGGTGATTGTCGCTTCCGGCCACGGTGCGCGCGAAAGTGCGCGGCGCGCCATCGCCATGGGGGCCTTTGATTTCTATCACAAGCCGGTCGACATCGATGAACTCGGCCTGATCGTGCGCCGTGCCTATCATGTGGCCGAACTGGAAGCGGAAAACCGCCGTCTGGCCGAAGCCGGCAACAGTGGTGACAAGGTGCTCGGCGGCATCGTCACGGCTTCGGCCGAGATGATCAAGGTGGCCCGCATGGTCGAACGGGTCGCCACGGCCAATGTGTCGGTGATGCTGCTGGGCGCGTCGGGCACTGGCAAGGAACTGCTGGCCAAGGGGCTGCACAATGCCTCGACCCGCGCCGAGGCCGGCTTTGTGGCCATCAACTGTGCGGCGATTCCGGAAAACCTGCTCGAATCCGAATTGTTCGGCTATGAAAAAGGCGCCTTCACCGGCGCCGTGAAAACCCAGCCCGGCAAGATCGAGATGGCCGAAGGCGGCACCTTGTTCCTCGATGAAGTGGGCGATATCCCGCTGCCGCTGCAGGTGAAATTGCTGCGCTTCCTGCAGGAACGGGTGATCGAACGGGTCGGCGGCCGCAAATCCATCCCGGTGGATGTGCGGATCGTGTGCGCCACCCACCAGGATCTGGACGCGATGATCGCCGCGGGCCGGTTCCGCGAGGATCTGTTCTACCGCCTGGCCGAAATCGTCGTCCGCATCCCCAGTCTCAAGGAACGCCCCGGCGATGCCGTGCTGCTGGCGCAATATTTCCTCACCCGCTTTGCGCGCGAAAATGGCAGGGATTTCAAGGGCCTTACCCCCGATGCCATTGCCGCCATTTCGGATTGGCCGTGGCCGGGCAATGTGCGCGAACTGGAAAACCGCATGAAGCGCGCGGTCATCATGGCCGAGGGCAGCCGGCTCACGGCGGCCGATCTCGATCTGGTCAACAGCGGCGACGAAGCGGCCCTCACGCTCAAGGTGGCGCGCGAGAATGCCGATCGTCAGGCCATCCGCCGGGCCATGCTGCGGGCTGATGGCAATGTCAGCACGGCCGCCAAGTTTCTGGGGGTGAGCCGGCCGACGTTGTATGATCTGCTCAAGCAATACGGGCTGGAAAACGCCGCCTGAGGGGTTGCATCGCCGGGAAATTGCCCCTAAGCCCGCGCTCGGCTCGGAGCGTAGCGCAGCCTGGTAGCGCATCAGACTGGGGGTCTGGAGGTCGCAGGTTCGAATCCTGTCGCTCCGACCATTTTTCTCAGACATTCAGTCATTCCATCACCTCTCCCCCTGGGGGGAGAGGTCGAGAAACGCGCGGCACGCGCGGCCCGGGCGAGGGGCTCTGTCCTACACGAACCAATATGGTTAAAATCGGCCTTCCCCCTTAAACGGAAAGGTCCGCCCCATGTCCATTCTCAACGCCCTGATTGCTCCGGTTGCCGGCTTGCTCGACAAGATCATTCCCGATCCCAAGGCCCGCGATGCCGCCAAGATCGAGCTGATGAAGCTGCAGAACAGCCAGGAGCTGGAGCTGCTCTCTACCCAGCTTTCCGCCATCGTGGCCGAATCCGCCAGCAATGATCCCTGGACCAGCCGGGCGCGGCCCAGTTTCCTGTATGTCATGTATGCCCTGCTGATGTGGTCGATCCCGATGGGGCTCATCGCGGCCGTGCAGCCGCAGATGGCCCATGATATCGCCGCCGGCATGACCCGTTATCTGAACGGCCTGCCCGAACCGCTCTATGCGCTGTTTGGCACCGGCTATCTTGGCTACACCGCCGCCCGCCAGTGGGGCAAGGTAAAGGGCGTTGATAAATAAGCCTTATTCGGCGGCGCGATAGGCTTGCGCCAGGCGTGCGTAGCCTGCGGATCCGGCCCTGTTGCGGGCGATGTCCTGAGCGCTGAGCGCCCGCAGGAATTTTGCTGGCCGGCCGGCCCAGAGCTCACCGCGCTTCACCACTTTGCCCGGGGTGAGCAGTGCGCCGGCGGCCAGCATCGCATCACCTTCCACCATTGCGCCATCCAGCACCACGGCGCCCATGCCGATGAACGCATGATCATCCAGCCGGCAGCCGTGAATGATGCAGCCATGGCCGATCAGCACGTCATCGCCGATATGGGTATCAAAACGCCCGCCGGTGACGTGCACGATTGTGCCATCCTGAATGTTGGTCCGTTCGCCTATGCTGATGCGTCCCACATCGCCGCGCAGCACGCAGTTGAACCAGATCGAACTGCCGGCGCCGATGGACACCTTGCCGATCACGTGGGCACCGGGCGCGATGAACACGTCATCGACAATCTGCGGCATGTCAGAACCAAATGGGTGAATGCTCACCGGCTGATCTCGGTTGCGATATGCGGCCTCAGCGGGCTGTCGGCGGCCAGCAAAGGATGGTCGAAATCCAGATCGGGCCTTCGCTGCATTCCAATGCGCTGCATTACCGCCTGGCTGCGCGTGTTGGCCGGAACCGTCATCGCGACGATGCGGGCAAATCCCCGGGACCATCCCCAATCAAGGCTGGCCCGCGCCGCTTCACTGGCAAAGCCCTGGCCCCAGGCGTTGCGCGCCAATCGCCAGCCGATTTCGGGAAAGCCTGAAAGGCCAGCGATGCCCAGCGGCGCCATCTTCAACCCGCAAAAGCCAATGAAGGCACCGGTGTCGCGCCGTTCCACCGCCCAGAATGTGTGGCCTAGCACGGCCTGGATGGCGATCAGCCGATCCACAATCGCATCGCTGCCAGCGCGGTCAACCGGTGGGCCCAGATGCTGCATCACCTCGGCATCGGCTCCCATGGCGGCAAACACTGCGCGATCATGGTCGCGCCAGGGCCTGAGGATCAGGCGCGGCGTTTCGATCACGGGAAGAGGGGCGCCTGTTGCAAGCCCATGGTTTCGGGCAGACCAAACATCAGGTTGAAATTCTGGATGGCCTGGCCGGATGAGCCCTTCACCAGATTGTCGATGGCGGCGATGACAATGGCGCGGCCCGGCACGCGATCGGCAAACACGTTCAGCACCACATGGTTCGATCCGCGCACCATGCGGGTGGCAGGTGCCACGCCGGCGGGCAGCAGATGCACGAAGGGTTCGTCGGTGTAGGCATCGGCCAGCACTTCGCGCAGATAGTCCGGGCCGTGCGGCGTTTCCACGATACAGGTGACCAGTTCGCCGCGATTCATCGGAATCAGGTGCGGCGTGAAGCTGATCGTCACCGGCCGGCCAGCGCGCAGCGACAATTCCTGCTCCATTTCCGGCATGTGGCGGTGATGACCGATGCCATAGGGGTGAACGGCTTCCGCCACCTCACCAAACAGGTGGGTTTCCTTCAGGCTGCGGCCCGCGCCTGACACGCCGGACAGGGCGTTCACCGTGATATTGTCAGCGCCAATCGCATGCGCCGCCATCAATGGCAGCAGCGCCAGCAGCACGGCGGTGGGGTAACAGCCGGGGCAGGCGGCAATGCGCGCCGCCGGCAGGGCATCACGGGCAAATTCGGTGAGGCCATATACTGCTTCCGGCAGCAGCCCCGGCGCCGGGTGCGCGCCGCCATACCAATCCGCATAGACTCCCGCATCCTTCAGCCGGAAATCCGCCGACAGATCGATTATGCGTGGCCCAGTAATAGTGGACAACAGCTCCGCTGACGCCGCGTGCGGCAGGCAGCCGAACACCGCATCGATCTGGCCAAAATCAATCTCGTCAGCCTTCACCAGCCGCGGCAGGTTCGGATACATCGCGAAATGCGGCCAGATCTGCGCCATTGTCTGCCCGGCCTTGGCATTGGCGGCGAGCGCGGCAATCTCGATCATCGGATGGGTCAGCGCCAGGCGCACCAGATCGGCCCCGGTATAGCCCGAAGCCCCCAATACCGCGATGCGAAGCCGTTCCGTCATGCGCGCCGGTTACGCCGAGCCGCGCAATGGTGCAAGTGAGGTTGCTGGCCCCTGCCCATGCAGGGCAGGAGCCGGCATGCGTCACCGATTGTCGAGCTGGCTTCTGACCAGCGCCAGCCCCCGCCGCGAAATCCGGTAGGGCGCACCGCTGCGCGATTCTACGTAACCGCGGCGTTTCAGCCGGGCGAACAGGGAAAGGCTCATCCCGGTCAGGCAGGCGCCCTCGCGGGTGAAGCATTTGACGTCGATGATATGGCCGTCTTCACGGCTGTGGTGAATGCTGCCGCCCTGGGCAAGCAAGTGCAATATGCGCTGTTCAGCGCGCGAGATATCCATGGTGTCTGGCTCTTCTGCAAAATGTGCAGGACGCCGCGCCGAACCCGGCGGGCGATGACGAACCAACAGCTGCGGTGCAGCTGTCGGTCAGCAGCCAGAAACAATCTCGCGCATATCCACTCCAAAAGTGACCTGAACAATAACAGGCCTTCAGGCCGGCGTCACGCCCCCAGCAGCCGCGCTGCTAACGGCGCGTGGTAGGTGAGCACGCCGTTGCAGCCCGCGCGGCGGAAGCTCATCAGCGCTTCCAGCACGCCCTTGTTGCGATCAAGCACGCCGGCAGCGATCGCGGCTTCCAGCATCGCGTATTCGCCGCTCACCTGATAGGCGAACAATGGCACATCAAAGGCGTCGCGGATGGCGCGGATGATGTCGAGATAGGGCATGCCCGGTTTCACCATCACCGAATCCGCGCCTTCTACAATGTCCAGCGCCACTTCGCGCAGCGCCTCGCGGGCGTTGGCCGGGTCCATCTGATAGGTCTTCTTGTCGCCCTTCAGCACGCCGCCGCTGCCCACCGCATCGCGATACGGGCCATAGAAGGCCGAGGCATATTTGGCCGAATAGGCCATGATCTGGGTGTTGTGGAACCCGTCGGCCTCCAGGCCGGCGCGGATAGCGGCGACGCGGCCATCCATCATGTCGGATGGGGCGATGATATCGCAGCCGGCGCGAGCCTGGTTCAGCGACTGGCCAACCAGCATTTCCAACGTGGCATCGTTCAATATTTCGCCGGCATCGGACAGCAAACCATCGTGGCCGTGGCTGGTGTAGAGATCGAGCGCCACATCGGTGAGCACACCGATTTCCGGCGCGGCATCCTTGATGGCGCGGATGGCGCGGCAGATCAAATTGTCGGGATTGAGCGCTTCCTTGGCATCCTCGCTGCGCCGCTCGGGCAGGGTGTGCGGGAACAGCGCGACGGCCGGAATGCCGAGCGACGCGGCTTCCTTCGCCGCCTTGGCCAGCCGGTCCACCGACAGGCGCGACACGCCCGGCATGGTGCCCACCGGCACCGCCTGATCATGGCCTTCGGTCGGGAACAGCGGCCAGATCAGATTGGCCGGCGACAACGTGGTTTCGCGATGCAGATCGCGGCTCCAGGCGGTCATGCGGGTGCGGCGCAGGCGCAGCGCGGGGTAAGCGGCGTGAGTCATGATGGTGGATTACGCCGTCGCAGCGGCGCTGTCACGCGTCTGCACCAGATGCCCTGGCTTCAGAAAACTGCCAGTTTCTTGGCCGTCGTGCCGGGCACCAGCACGATGTCGCCAAAATGGGCCGTCGCCTCGCCTTGCTGGATGATGGTGTTGGCGATGAACCACACCTGCACGATGCGGCCGGGCGCTTCCGGGCCGACATGTTTGGCGTAATCGGCGGCGATATTGCGGCTTTCTGCCAGCCATTTGCCCACATCAGCGCCGCCGGAGCGGACGACAACATGATATTCACGCCCCGTCCAGCCGGGCAGCGGGCAATTGAAGCCGAAATCCTTTTCCAGGCCGGAACTCCACATATAGGTGAGATCCTTGCCGTTCTCGAACTTCACCGCGATGCTGAAATAATCATGGTTGGCAGCCGCGGTTTCAGGCAGTTTCGACGGGATCTGATCGATCTTCCAGCGCCATTGCAGCCGCGTCGCCGCCGTCAGCGGCACATCGACATCGCGGGTGAGGATGCCGGCGTTCTTTTGGGTGTGGACGTGCATCTGGGTTTTGGGGCCGCCCTCGCCCTTCTGGCGCTGCACGATGCGATAGATGTCGGCCGGGCCCAGCACCGCAAGTTCAGGCAGATAGGCCCAGCCTTCCGGCGGCGTGGCGAGGCCGGGTTTGGCGGCCGGGGTGACGTTCGGCACAGCATCTTGTGCGGACAAACTGGTCGCGGCAAAGGCCATCAGGCCGGCCAGCAGCGGCAAGGCAAAGCGCATTGGTACTGTCATTTAATGTCCCCCCGGATCATGCTGAACGAACGCCAACGCACCACGCCGCTCCGTTGGATGCAGAGGCAGCCTGAGCTTATGCCTTTACCCCGAAATGGCAATATCCATCGATTGTTCCCCATGCGCATGGCGGCGGCGTGCAACAGGACAGGCGCTCCGCCCGTTCAGTCCGAACACGTCCGGCGCTG
>NZ_JANPML010000380.1:0-11682 GCF_031422795.1 Sandarakinorhabdus sp. | reverse complement strand
TTCAACGGGCGCGCGCCATAGACCGGGTCGTAACCGACGCGCGCCAGCCAGCGCCGGGCAGCATCAGTCAGGTCCAGCGTCACCTTGCGGTCCTTCAGCAGCGACTGCACGCGGCTCACCTGGATATCGACGATGGGCGCCATTGCCTCTTGCCCAAGCCGCTGGAACAGCACGATTTCATCGAGGCGATTGAGGAATTCGGGGCGGAAATGCCCGCGCACAACTTCCATCACCTGCGGTTCGGCTTCGCTCACCGGATGGCCGTCGGGCAGGGCGGCAATATACTGGCTGCCCAGGTTCGACGTCAGGATGATCAGCGTGTTGGTGAAATCCACTGTGCGGCCCTGGCCATCGGTCAACCGGCCATCGTCCAGCACCTGCAACAGCACGTTGAACACGTCGCCATGGGCCTTTTCCACTTCGTCGAACAGCACCACCTGATAAGGCCGGCGCCGCACGGCTTCGGTCAGCACGCCGCCTTCTTCATAACCGACATAGCCGGGAGGTGCGCCGATCAGCCGGGCAACGCTGTGTTTTTCCATGAACTCGCTCATGTCGAGCCGCACCATCGCGCGCGGATCGTCGAACAGGAATTGCGCCAGCGCCTTGGTCAGCTCGGTCTTGCCGACGCCCGTCGGGCCAAGGAACAGGAAGCTGCCAAGCGGGCGATTGGGGTCCTGCAGGCCGGCGCGGGCGCGGCGCACGGCAGCGGAAACCGCCTTCACGGCAGCGGCCTGGCCAATCACTTGCGCTGAAAGGATGCTCTCCATCTTGAGCAGTTTGTCGCGCTCGCCTTCCAGCATGCGGTCAACCGGGATGCCGGTCCAGCGCGACACCACGCCGGCGATATCGTCGGCGGTCACTTCCTCGCGCACCATGGCGGATTGGGTCACCTGCTCGGCCTCGGCCAGCTGGCGTTCCAGTTCGGGGATGCGGCTGTAGGTCAGCTCGCCAGCCTTGGCATAATCGCCGCCGCGCTGCGCCTGTTCCACTTCGATGCGGGCGGCGTCCAATTGCTCCTTGATGCGGGTCGCGCCGGCCAGCTTTTCCTTCTCGCCCTGCCAGCGGCGGGTGAGGGTGCCGGATTCCTCTTCCAGCCCGGCCAGTTCGGTGTGCAGCGCGCCCAGCCGTTCCTTTGAGGCGGCATCGGTTTCGCGTTCCAGCGCGGCGGCTTCGATCTTGAGCTGGATGATCCGGCGGTCGAGCGCTTCGATTTCCTCGGGCTTGCTCTCCACTTCCATGCGCAGGCGGCTGGCGGCTTCGTCCATCAGATCGATGGCCTTATCGGGCAGGAAGCGATCGGCGATGTAGCGGTTGGACAGCGTCGCGGCGGCCACGATGGCGCCATCGGTGATGCGCACACCGTGGTGGAGTTCGTATTTCTCCTTCAGGCCGCGCAGGATGGAGATCGTGTCTTCCACCGTCGGCTCGCCCACCAACACTGGCTGGAAACGGCGTTCCAGCGCGGCGTCCTTCTCGACATGTTTGCGATATTCATCCAGCGTGGTGGCGCCGATGCAGTGGAGTTCGCCGCGGGCCAGTGCGGGCTTGAGCAGGTTGGAGGCGTCCATCGCGCCTTCGCCCTTGCCGGCGCCAACCAGCGTGTGCATTTCATCGATGAACAGCACGACATCGCTGCCTTCGGCGCGCACTTCATCGAGCACGCCCTTCAGCCGTTCTTCAAACTCGCCGCGATACTTGGCACCGGCGATCAGCGCGCCCATATCGAGCGACATCAGGCGTTTGTCTTTCAGGCCATCGGGCACGTCGCCGTTGGCGATGCGAAGGGCAAGGCCTTCGGCAATCGCGGTCTTGCCCACGCCGGGCTCACCGATCAGCACCGGATTGTTCTTGGTGCGCCGCGCCAGCACCTGAATGGTGCGGCGGATTTCCTCGTCGCGGCCGATGACCGGATCAAGCTTGCCGGCGCGCGCCGCTTCGGTGAGATCGCGGGCATATTTCTTCAGCGCATCGAACTGGTTTTCCGCGCCGGCGCTGTCGGCCGTGCGGCCCTTGCGGACCGTGTTGATGGCTTCATTGAGCGCCTGTGCGGTGACGCCGGCCCCCTTCAGCGCCTTGCCGGCTTCGGTGGTGGTGGCCAGCGCCAGGGCGACCAGCAGCCGTTCGACGGTGACGAAACTGTCCTTGGCCTTTTCGGCGATCTGTTCGGCCTGATCCAGCAGGCGCACCGTATCATTGTCCCAGCTCAGCGACTGCGCGCCGCTGCCCGACACCTGCGCAATCTTGGCCAGTGCCTGATCGGTGAGCTGCAAGGCGGTTGCCGGCGTGCCACCCGCAGCCTTGATCAGGCCGGATGCCATGCCCTCTTCATCTTCCAGCAGCGCCTTCAACACATGTTCGGGCGCCACGCGCTGGTGGTTGTTGCGGATCGCCACGGTCTGCGCCGATTGCAGGAAGCCCTTGGCGCGGTCGGAAAATTTTTCGATATTCATGAAGGCCGTTCCTCCTGTTCAACGGAGGATATGGTGTGGCTTCTAAGCAACACAAGTAGGGGTGTTGCTTAAATCGGTCAGCGCGGCTTTACCCAGCCGAACACGAAGCCGCCGAAGGCACCAGCCAGGCAGAACAGGATGAAGCCATCAGCGCCGCGTGCGCCGGCCAGCGGCGTCATCTGGAACTGGGCGTGCATCAGGGCCAGCACGGCAGCGACGGCACTGGCACCAGCCAGAGGCCAGGCAATGGGCGCGAGCAGCGGCACCTTGGGCTTGAGCCATCCAGCCAGGGCAAAGGCCAGTAGCAGCCCGACGCCGAACACCAGCAGCAATGGCACCAGCAGGCCGGTGAAATCGCGCAGCGCCGTGTCCAACGCAAGACCTGTGGGGATTTCCACCCCCAGATCGATCAGACCGGATTGCACCTGCCAGCTCTGGATCATGCTGGCGATGGCGGTAGTGGCAAGAACCGCGGCGGACCAGGCCGGGCCAGACTTCAATATGTCTTTACGCAACAGGTCCTTGAAATTGGCCATGTGCTTTTTTTCCTGTTCGTTGCCCGTATCTACTCCATGATGGATTCGCGAGGGAAGGGTTGATTCGGCAAAAATGGTAACGAAGCTGAAAATTCTGTTAATAACTCTTACTTTCGCCGTGTATGGATCCTTAACGGCCAGCGCGGCGCAGGCAGAGCAGGTGCAGGTGATGGCCAGCGGGCTGGATCATCCGTGGAGCCTTGCGTTCTTGCCGGCTGGTCCCAAGGTTGGTGACGTGCTGGTGACGGAGCGGGCCGGGCGGCTGTGGCGGCTTGGTGCGGGCGGCCGCAAGCAAGCGATCAGCGGCGTGCCAGCTGTGCGACTGGCCAGCCAGGGCGGCCTGTTCGACGTGGTGTTGCACCCGCGCTTTGCCGATAACGGCTTGATTTACCTGTCATATGCCGCCGGAGAGAAGGGCGCGAACTTCACCCGTGTTACCCGTGCCCGGCTGGAGGGCGATCGGCTGGTGGAAAGCCGCGTGATCTTCCAGGTCAGCCCGGCCAAGGACACGCCGGTGCATTTCGGCGGCCGCATGGCGTTCCTGCCCGATGGCAGCCTGGTGCTGACCACCGGCGATGGTTTCGACTATCGCGAACAGGCGCAGCGGCTGAGGTCGGGCCTGGGCAAGATCATGCGCATGGCGGATGATGGCCGGCCGCTGGCGGGTAATCCTTTTGTCGGCAAATCAGGCGCGCAACCCCATATCTGGAGCTATGGCCACCGCAATCCACAAGGGCTTGCGGTTGATCCGGTCACCGGCCGGCTGTGGGCGCACGAACATGGCCCACAGGGCGGTGATGAGCTGAATCTGATCCAAAAGGGCGGTAATTACGGCTGGCCGGTGGCCACCAAGGGCCTGGATTACAGCGGCGCGACCATCAGCCCTTATCAGACCTATCCCGGCATGATCGACGGCCGCACCGTGTGGGTGCCATCGATCGCGCCTTCGGGCCTGGCGGTCTATCGCGGCGCGCTGTGGCCGCAGTGGCAGGGCGATCTGATCATCGGCGCGCTGGTGAACAAGGAAGTGCGGCGGCTGGATGTGGATGCCGCCGGCAAGGTGGTGGGGCAAAGCCGCATCTTCCCCAAGATTTCGGCGCGCATCCGCGACGTGCGCGTGGCCCCTGATGGCGCGGTGTGGCTGACCACCGATGAGGCGGCGGGCAAGGTGCTGCGCGTTACCCCTTGAAGGGTCAGTGCGCCGTCCAGCCGCCGTCGATCACCAGTTCTGCTCCGGTCATATAGCGGCTGGCGTCGCTGGCCAGGAACACGATGCCGGCGGCAATATCTTCCGGACGGCCGGCAAAGCCCACTGGGGCGCCAGCGCCGACCGTAGCCACGTCGATGGCGTTGGCTCCCGGCGTGAGCGCAGCGCTCAACACGCCGGATGTATCGAGCTTTTGCCAGATTGGCGTGTCGATGATGCCGGGATGCACGCTGTTGCAGCGGATGCCGTCGCGCGCGGCAGCGCACTCCATGGCCACGGCCTTGCTGAGCAGCCGCACGGCGCCCTTGCTGGCGCAATAGGCGCTCATGCCGGCAGAACCGCCCAGCCCGGCGACCGACGAAATGTTGATGATCGAGCCGCCAACATGGCCATCAGGCCGGGGCGAGCGCATAGCCGGCAGTGCGTGCTTGATGCCGAGGAAGCAGCTGGTGACGTTGATATCCATCTGCCGGTTCCACTGTTCCAGCGTCACGTCGGTGATCAGGCCCGATGTGCCGATGCCGGCGTTGTTCACCAATATGTCGAGCCGGCCATACAGGCCCATCACCCGCTTCACCAGTTCAGCCCAGCGCGGTTCCTCCACCACATCCTGGCCGCGAAATGTCGCCTGGCCGCCGGCGGCTTCGATCAGGGCCACGGTTTCCCGGCCGCCGGGCGCATCGATATCGGTGGCGAACACGATGGCGCCTTCCGCCGCCAGTGCGATCGCCGATGCGCGGCCGATGCCGCTGGCGGCGCCGGTGACAAAGGCCACGCGGCCCCCGAGTGAACCGGTGAGAGTGCCCATCAGATCATCCTTTCCCGCGATTGATTTCAAAACAGGGTGACATCCACGCCGACGGCGCGCCAGCCCCTCATTTTGCGCAACGGCGGGCCGGTCAGATCAGTGCCGAAATGCCGCCCCAGATGCCGGCAACCAGCAGGATCAGCGTGGGGAAGAAGGTGAGGCCAAACCCAGGCCCGCGCTTGGCCGGATCGGCGTAATAGGCGCGGGCATAGAGGATGCGGCCCAGGCTCCACACGGCGGTGAGGCCGGCAGTGGCCACGTCACCCAGCACGGGTGCGCCAACGATCACGGCGGGCACCAGCAGCGCCAGTTGCTCCAGCGTGTTCATGTGCACGCGGTTGCGCTTGTCGAATTCGGGATGGCCGGTGGATTGCGGGGCTGGCACTCCATATTTGGCGCGCGCGCCGCCAACCACGGCACCCAGGCCGAAATAGACGATCAGTGCGGCGATCAACGCCAGCGTGGTCATTGGATAGGCGGTCAGCATTGGTCAGTCCCCTTTTCGAAACTCAATTGGGCAGCGCGGCGCGCGCGGCGGCCGCACCGCCCACCACCGGAATGGCGATGTGGCTGGGCCGCGCCGAGTCGCGCCACACGCCCTGCGTGGCCTTTTGGAAATCGCCGGGTGCGGCGTTGAAGATGTTGGGCACGAATTTCTGTGGGTTGCGGTCGTACAGCGGGAACCAACTAGATTGCACCTGCACCATCAGCCGGTGGCCAGCCGGAATCACATGGTTCACGCCGGGCAGCAGGAAGCGGTAGCGCTCGGCCTTGCCGGGGGTGAGTGGTTCCGGCTTTTCAAAGCTCTTCACATAGCGGCCACGGAAAATCTCCATGCCGATGCCGAGTTGCAACCCGGCCAGATCGGGTTGCACGCTGTTTTCTTCGGGGAAGACGTCGATCAGCTTCACCACCCAATCGCTGTCGGTGCCCGACGTGCTGGCGAACAGATTCGCCTGCGGCTGGCCGTGGATCTGCAGCGGCGCCTTCAGCGGCTGGGAAACATAGGTGACAACGTCGGGCCGGGTGCTGGCGTGGCGCTGGTCGCTCACCAGCCAGGCGCCCCACATGGCGCGGTCGTTCAGGTTCATCGGCACCGGCACGAACGGCACCGGGTGGGCCGGATCGGAGACATAGTCATCATGCGCCGCCTTGGCGGCCGGGGCGGCGAGCGACAGGCTGAAGCGGTCATCAAGGTAGAGATTGACCGTCTCGCCCGCCGGGAAGCGATCGTGGCGCTGCCATTTGTCGGCCCCCACGGCATAGGTGAGCACCGGCGGCGTGTCGAACGCCGGCGCCGCGGTTTTCAGATGGCTGTCGAGGAAGGGCTTCATCACGTCGCGGCGGAACTGCCGGCCGGTGTCGCCTTCGAAGTGCAGCACGCCCAGCCCGGAGCCATCATAATTGACGCCCGAATGCCGCCACGGGCCGATGACCAGACTGAGCAATTTGTTGCTCGTGTCCTTCGGTTCCAGCGCGCGATAGACGGCGGGCGCGCCATAACTGTCTTCCTGATCCCACTGGCCCACCACCAGCATGGTCGGCACGGTGAGCGGGCGAGTGCCGAGCAGGCGATCCAGCGCCTGGCCCTGCCACCAACTGTCATAGGCCGGGTGTTCCATCACCTTTTTCACCGCCGGCAGCGTGTCGAAGCCATATTTTTTCGCAAAACCGCCGGCCGATCCGGCGGCAAGGAAATCGGCATAATAGTCGCGCCGGCCCATCGCCACATCGGTATCGGCCGATTTTGAACCGGTCTGGTTGACGAAATAATCGAGGAAACCCTGGCGGAAGGCGCCGTTGTGGAACCAATCATCGCCCACCCAGCCATCGACCATCGGCGACATCGGCACGGCGGCCTTCAAGGCCGGGTGCGGATCGATCAGCGCCATCAGGCTGGTAAAACCGGGGTAGGACGAACCGGTGATGGCCACCCGGCCATTGGTTTGCGGCACATTTTTCACCAGCCAGTCGATCGTGTCATAGGCATCGGTGCTGTGATCGGTGGCAGTGGCATTCAACGGCCCGCGCAGGGGCCGGGTCATCACATAATCACCTTCGGATTTGTGGATGCCGCGCACGTCCTGATAAACGCGGATATAGCCATCCTCCACCAGCTCCTTGTCGGCCACGGGCAGGATTTCGCTGATCTGCAGGCTGACATTGCGCGATGTGGTCTTGTCGGCGCTGTAGGGCGTGCGGGTGAGCAACATTGGCCCGCCGCTGGTGCCCTTCTTCATCACCACCACGGTGAACAATTTCACCCCGTCGCGCATCGGCACCATGATTTCGCGGCGCACATAATCGGCGGCTGGCGTGACAGCATCGAACCTGGCGCCGATATCGGGCTGCATCGTGGGCGTAGGCATTGGGGGTGTTTGTGCCGTGGCTGTGGTGGCCAGCAACAGCGTCGCTGCAACTATTCTGATCATTGTCCCTCCGTTGCCTGTTCATGGCCTGCCGGCGGGCAGACGGCAAGCCGGTTGGAAAGCTGAAGAAAATGCAAAGGAGCCTCCGGCGGGCAGGCCTGAGGCTTGCACCCATTTGTTTTGCCCGCACACAGGCGGCAAAGTCTTCGCTTGTCGCGGTCCTGATGAAAGTGGGTCCAGGGCCTCAGGCCCTGGCCGCCGGAGGCCCCCTTTCTTGCTTCTATCGCAAGTGTTGGCCTAAGCGCGGCGATGGCGTATCCAATGCCGCAGACGCCCTCGCGAGGTTCAGCCCATGCGCATCACTGCCACTGCCGCCCTTTCTGCCTTGATGATCGCCGCGCCGGTACTGGCCGCCGACAAGCCGAAAAATGCCCCGCCAGCGGTGGTGCAGAAACTGCTCGATTGCCGGGCGCTTACGGATGCTGCGGCGCGGCTGGCCTGCCTTGATGCCGGGGTGTCGGCGCTGGCCAGCGCGGTGGAAAGCCGCGACGTGCTGGTGGCTGACAAGGAAGAGGTGAAGAAGGCGCGGCGCGGCCTGTTTGGCCTGGCGCTGCCCACCTTCAACCTGTTTGGCGCCGACAAGGACGAAGTGGCCGAAGGCGAGAAGAAGGATGAGCGCGGCGCGCTGACCGAGATCGAGGCGATTATCACTGCGGCGCGGCCATCGCGCACGGCCGGCTGGCGCTTTGTGCTGGATGACGGCAGCACCTGGCTACAGACCGACTCGCTTGGTTTCCGCCACGATCCCAAGCCGGGGATGAAGATCCGCATCCGGCGCGCGGCGATGGGCAGCTATCTGGCCAATGTCGAAGGTCAGACAGCGGTGCGGGTGAAGCGAATCGTGGAGTGATCAGCGGCCCGTAGCGTCATTTGCTGGCATTGTTGGCAGCAGCGCTTCGGGATCGACACGCACACCGTGCCAGGTCATGCCCCAGTGCAGATGCGGGCCGGTTGATCGGCCGGTGGAGCCGATGGCGCCGATGATCTGGCCCTGCGCGATGATATCGCCGGCTTTCACGTCGATGCGGCTGAGGTGCATCATCGCCGAATGCAGGCCACGGCCATGATCGATGATGATGATATTGCCTTCCAGCGCAAACGGCCCGGCGGCCAGCCGCACGATGCCGGGGATGGGGGCCCGCACCTTTGTGCCGCTGGGCGCGGCGATGTCCATGCCGCTGTGATAGTTTGCGGCCACTTCGCCATAGAAACGCTGTTCGCCGAAATGGGTGGAGATGCGGCCCAGGGCCGGCCATTGATAGGCGCTGCGCCAGAACGGCCAGGGCGAGATTTCCGCCCGGGCGGCCTTCACCTGCGCCACTTCGGCTTCGCGCCGGGCTTCATATTCCAGATTGCGCGGTGCGTCGGGATCAGCGGGGCGCATCAGCCGGGCCGGCAGACGATCAATGTCCCACGAACGGCCCGCCACCACCAGTTCACGGCGGGCGCTGCGGCCATCTGGGGTCACCCATTCCAGCTGCTTGTTGCCGGCAAAATCGCGATCGATGCCAGCCATGAAGCGGCCATCGCCATCAATATGCACCGGCTGGCCATCAAGGCGCAGGTTGCTGCTGCCAGCCGGCAGCGCCATCATCATCAACTGGCCCTGTATCGCCGTCAGCGGCTGGCTGATCACCATTGGCACCGGCGCGGCGGCCACCGTCATGGCCGCGCCTGCCAGCAGAACCGGCCAAGGAAAATACCTTGCGCCCAGGAAACGCATCACGCCGGGAACGGGCCCTTTGCGCGCATTTCGGCATAGCGCGCCGTGGCGACATCGGCATTGAAATAGGCTTCCTGCAGCTCGTGGCTCCAATAGCGCAGGGCGGCCAGATTGATGCGCTGGCCGGTGACGGCGCACAGCACATGATCGCCGGATTCGATGATGCGGTAACTGCCCGATTCATAGAGCAGGCGGGCCGGGCGGCCGAAACGATCGAGCATCAGAACAAACTCCCCTGCGGCGGCGCCGGTTTGGTGAAGACGGGCGTTTCGCCATCAGCAAAGCGGATCGTCAAGCTTGCATGTGACGCAGCCGCGCCGGCACTGGCCACGACATGGCCTTGCCCGTCGGTAACAATGGCATAGCCGCGGGCCAGCACCTGTTCCGGCCCCAGGCTGGCGAGCAACCGCCCGGCCTCGCCAAGCCGGGCCGATGCGGCAGCCAGCCGCGATTCGATCAGGAACGGTCGCAGCCCGGCGCCGATGCGGGCCAGTTTTTGGCTGTCGGCGTTCAACGGCCGCGCCAGCGCCGGCCCCAGCCGTGCCGTCGCGCTGGCCAGGCGTTCGGCGCTGCGCGTGGCTCGTGCGGTCAGCAGTTCGGTGCGCAGGCGGGCGCTGGCCGTGGTCAGCCGCAAACTGGCCTGTGCCGCGCGGGCGTTCAGGGCATTGGGCAGGCGTTCGGCCAGATCATCGATGCGCTGGGCCGCCATGCCGATCAGGTTGCGCGGCTGCGGCAGCCGGCGGGCCAGGCCAATGCTGCGTTCGCGGCGCAATTTCCAGCCGCGCACCACGGCGTCATCCAGCCGGCCGGCCAGCATGGTCACCGATGCGGCCAGTTCGGCGCGCACCGGAACGGCGCGTTCAGCCGCGGCTGTTGGCGTGGGCGCGCGCCAATCCGAGACATAATCGATCAGCGTCGTATCCGTCTCATGGCCGACCGCGCTGATCAGCGGGATCTGGCTGGCGGCGACGGCGCGTACGACATTTTCCTCGTTGAAGGCGGCAAGATCCTCGATGGAGCCACCGCCGCGCGCCACGATGATCAGATCCGGGCGCGGAATCGGGCCGCCGGGCGCAATGGCGTTGAAGCCGGCGATGGCCGCCGCCACCTGCCCGGCCGAGCCTTCGCCCTGCACCGACACCGGCCACACCAGCACCCGGCGCGGGAAGCGATCGGCCAGCCGGTGCAGGATATCGCGGATGACAGCACCGGTCGGGCTGGTGACGACGCCGATCACACCGGGCAACCACGGCAATTGTTGTTTGCGTGCCGGATCGAACAGGCCTTCGGCTTGCAGCTTCAGCCGCCGCGCCTCGATCTGGGCGAGCAGCGCGCCAACGCCGGCCGGCTCCATGCGCTCGACGATCAGCTGATATTTGGAACGGCCGGGATAGGTGGTCAGCTTGCCGGAAATGATGACTTCCATGCCGTCTTCGGGGCGGAATGACAGCGCTGCTGCCGGGCCGCGCCACATGGCCAGATCGATCAGTGCGCGTTCGTCTTTCAGGCTGCCGTACCAATGCCCGCTGGATTGGCGGCGAAAGCCCGACAGCTCGCCGCGCACGCGCACCTGGCCAAAGGCGGTTTCCACCGTGCGCTTCAGCGCGCCGGCGATCTCGCTGACGCTGTATTCGGGGGTATTGTCTGGTGTATCGTCCACCTGCCTTCCTTAAACCGCTGCCGGCCCTTGTCGCAACAGATGCGCATGATAGGGATGGGGCATGAGTACCTGCCCCGATTCCGTTGATATTCTTGTGCTGGGCGGCGGTGGCCGCGAACACGCGCTGTGTTGGCGCCTGCGCCAATCGCCGCGTTGTGGCCGGCTGCTGAGCGCGCCGGGCAATGCCGGCATCGCCGACGTGGCGACCTGCGTGGCGCTGGACATCAACAACGGTCAGGCTGTCGTCGACTTTGTGGCCAGGGAAAAAATTGCGCTGGTCGTGGTCGGCCCGGAAGCGCCGCTGGTGGCAGGCGTCGCCGATGCGCTGCGCAGCGCGGGTGTGCCGGTGGTTGGCCCCTCTGCTGCCGCAGCGCAGCTGGAAGCGTCGAAGGGTTTCACCAAGGATCTGTGCGCCGAGTTCAACATTCCGACGGCGGCGTATGGCCGCTTCAGGGATGCCGCGGCGGCCAAGGCCTATCTCGCTAAACAGAAACTCGCCATCGTCGTCAAAGCGGATGGCCTCGCGGCCGGCAAAGGCGTCGTCATCGCCGAGACGTTTGCCGAAGCCGAGGCGGCCATCGACGCGTGCTTTGCGGGCGCGTTCGGTGAAGCGGGCGCGGAGGTGGTGATCGAAGAGTTCATGGCCGGCGAGGAGGCGAGTTTCTTCGCGCTCTGCGACGGCCGGCACGCGCTGGCGCTGGCCACCGCCCAGGATCACAAGCGCGTCGGCGACGGCGACACGGGGCCGAACACGGGCGGCATGGGCGCCTATTCGCCGGCGCCCGTGATGACGCCGGAAATGGTCGAGCGGACCATGCGCGAGATCATCATGCCGACGGTCGCCGGCATGCGCGCGCGCGGGCACC
>NZ_JANPML010000379.1:0-26290 GCF_031422795.1 Sandarakinorhabdus sp. | reverse complement strand
GTGAAGTGCGCTGCATCCAGAACCGCGGCGAGTATCTTTATGTCGCCGAAGGCAAGGGCGGCTTTGTCGCCTACGACATCGCCAATCTTTCGAACAAGGGCGTATCGGAACGCATCGTCAAATCACCCTTCTCGGCGCTGGGCCATGATGCCCAGGTGAAGACCGCTAACGCCACCTGCATGGCGATTGCCACCACCCAATCGGTGTCGGTGCCGCGCAACGACAAGATCGTTGGCGAACAGGACAAGCGCGCCAAGGGTGAACCGCTGGCGGACCCGCTGGCCGGCTACAACCAGGAACAGAAAATGCACGAGATCTACCGCTATGCGGTGGTGACCGATGCTGTCGAAGGCCTGCTGCTGGTCAATGTCGATACGCTCACCGATGGTGAGCCGCGCAACAATTTCCTGAAGCGCACCACGCTGGAGGGTGGCCGCACGGCGTGGAACCCGGATGGCGTGCTGAATGGCGCCCGCCACATCACCCTGGCCGGCTACATGGCCTATGTCACCACGCCGCGCGGGGTGGTGGTGGTGAATCTTGATAATCCCAAGGCGCCGAAACTCGCCGCCGCGCTGCCACTTGCCGATGCGCGGGCCAGCGCCGTGCAGTTCCGTTATCTGTGGGTGACAACGGCGAATGGCCTGGAGGTGTTCGACATCGCCGATCTGTCCCGGCCCATCCATCATCCCGAAGCGACGCTGCCGATTGCCAACGCGCGCAAATTCTACCTTGCCCGCACCTATGCCTATGTCGCCGCCAAGGGCGAAGGGCTGGTGATTGTCGACATCAAGAAGCCACTGGCGCCCAAACTCTATCAGCGCTTCACGGCGGACGGCACGCTGAATGATGCAGAGGACGTGGTGGTGGCCACCACCAACGCGACACTGTTCGCCTATGTGGCGGACGGGAAGAACGGCGTGAAGGTGCTGCAATTGACCAGCCCGATCACCCAGCCCAATTTCTATGGCTTCTCGCCCAAACCCATGCCGGAACTGATTGCCTTCACCCGCACCGCCCGCCCGGCGCTGTCGGTATCGAAGGGGCTGGATCGGGATCGCGCCGTGGATGAAACCGGCGGCCAGATCGCCATTCTGGGCCGGTTGGGTTCGCGCCCGTTCAACCGCAAGGAAACCGAGCATTTCTTCATCGGCGAAAACGGCCAGCCCTATCGCGTGACCGATCGGGTCGACATGGGGGCGTGGTCGCCGCTGCGGAAGTGATCGCAAGGAAGAAGGCCTCCGGCGGCCAGGGGCTGAGCCCCTGGACCCACTTTCGTTGGTGCGCCCCCGCCGACGAAAATTGGGCATGAAGAGCAAGAAAACAAATGGGTGCAGGCCTCAGGCCTGCCCACCGGAGGCCCTGCTTCCTTTTTCTTCAACCCATGCCAATTGAAATTCGCAGGAGGCGAACATCACTTACGGCGCGACCAGCGGGAAATCTGGCTTCGGCGGCTGGAACAGGCCCATGAAGCGCTGCAAAACCGTGAGGTCGCCCTTGATTTGCAGCTGCCCGGCCGCGATCAGGTCGGGCGCTTTCACCGCGCCACCGATCAGTCCGATCAGCGCCCGGCGCGGCACCACCAAAGTGGCCTGCGCGGCATCATTCACGCCCTTTTCGTGCAGCATCACGCCGTTGCCGATGCTGACGAGGTGACGTTCCTTGGCGTCTGGAATTTCAAAGGCGATGGTCAGCGGTGCGATGGCGCGATCCGGCACCAACCGCACGCTCATGCTGTCGAGCAGCATCGAAACCGACAGATTGGCAGCGATGCCGGCGACCGCCGCCTGGGTGCTGGGTTTGATCCCCTGTTCCAGTTCCTGCGCGCCGGTCAGATAGAAATCCCGCCACGGGGCGGCTTCGGCCCGCCACGCCAACTGCCGATAGACGCCGGCCAGAGCCGCCTTGGCCCCATTGGTTTCCGGCGCGGCGCGCACCAGCGTTGAAAGCAAAGTCGCAGCCCAGCGGTCATCACCCTTGGCAGCGGCGGCTTTGCCGGCGGCCAACACCTTCTTGGGCCCACCCATCTGGGCCACCAGACGCGGCGCCAGATCGGCGCGTGGCAGTGGATCGAGGCTGGCCGGATCGCCATCGAACGCGCCGAGATAGCGCTGATAAACCGCGCGGGCGTTGAATTTCAGGCTGCCGTAATTCGGCCGGTTGAACCACGCCGTGGCCAGCGGTTCGGGCAGCTTGATCGCCTCACCGATCTCCACCGCGTTCAGGCCGGTGTTCATCAGCCGCACGCTTTCATTGTGGACAAAGGCATAGGCCTGGGCATGGCGCAGCAGATAATCGTTGATGTGATCCTTGCCCCAGCGCGGCCAGAAATGGCTGGTGAACAGCACATCGGTTTCGCCGCCCCAGCGCCGCTTCGCCTCCACCAGATAGCCCGCCCAGCCCTTGGCATCACGCACCAGCGCGCCGCGCGGGGTGAGGACATTGTGCATGGCGCCATTGGCGTTCTCCGCCAGGCACAGCGCTTTCCATGCCGGCAGGTAGAAGTTCATTTCCGCCGGCGCCTCGGTGCTGGGGGTGAGTTGGAACTGGAATTCCACCCCGTCGATGGTGCGGTTGTTGCTGGCCGGCGTGATGCTGTCCGTCGGCGGGATCAGGCCATAGGTGCCGGGCGTGCCCATCGGGCCGAGGCCGGAAGAGACATGGCCCGTGGCCCCGCGCGGCAGCGCCTGGCCAAACATGTAGGTGGCGCGGCGCAGCATGGCCGGGCCGGCGATGACATTTTCCGAAACGGCGTGTTCGAGGAATCCCTCGGGCGCGATGATCTGCACCTTGCCGGCGGCGACATCGGCCGGATTCACCACGCCCAGCACGCCGCCGAAATGATCGACATGGCTGTGCGTGTAGATGACGGCGACCACCGGCCGCGGGCCCAGTTTCTCGGTGACCAGCGCCATGGCGGCCTTCGCGGCTTCGGCGCCGGTCAGCGGATCAACGATGATCCAGCCGGTGGTGCCGCGAATGATCGTCATGTTGGCCAGATCCAGCCCGCGCACCTGCCAGATGCTTGTCGCCACTTGGAACAGGCCGTGCTTTGCCACCAGCGTCGCGTTGCGCCACAGGCTGGGATTCACCGTGGCCGGCGCCGGTCCGCTGAACTGGGCTTCATCGGCCAGATCGCGCAGCACCTCGCCCTTGGCGTTGCGGATCTTGCCGTCGGTGATTGAGCCCAAAAAGCCGCGACTGGCGAAATCGAAATCCTGTTGGTCGGCCCAGTTGAGCGACGCTGCCAGGGCGGCATTGTCGGCCTGCGCCTGTGGGCTTGCGGTGGGCGGCGGGGCGGCCGTGGCAGCAGAGGCCCAAAGCAGCGTGGGGAGCAGGGCGATAAGGTGCTGTGTCATGGGTGAAGGCTAGGCCCGCACGCCCGCGCCCTCAACTGTGAATTCGCACAATCAGGCTTTGGCTCGCCGTGGCCAGCAGCGTGCCATCCTGGGCGAACAGATGCACGCGGCCATGGGCAAAGCCGGCATGGACGGCGTGGATGCGGATATCGGCCAGCACCCACTCGGTCGGCACGAAGTTCATGTAGCGAATGGTGTTATCAAGGCTGTTGCCGCCGGCGTTCGCGCCCAGCGCGTTGCCAACCCCGCTGGGCAGGAAATCCGCCATCACCGCCAGCACCAGCCGATCGATGGTCAGATCGCGGTTCACCGGGCGCACCCACAGCCGGCCGATACCATCGGCGGCAGGCGGCGCCTTGCCGCGATCCCGCCCGAAACTGCCGCTGGCAACGCGGCGTTCCCACTGGCTGTTCATGTCATCCGGATCGCGCTGCCAGCGGATGGTCATTTCGGGGCAGTCTTCCGGCGGCGGCACTTGTGGCATCTCCGCCCATTGATGGTGCGGGCTGTCGGGCCGGCTGCCCAGCGCGGCGTTGACGGTGATGATTTCCTGATCGCCCGCGCGGGTGATGACACGGGCCTGGCTGTTGTACTTGCCCGTCACCGGCACGATCACTTCCAGATCAAGCTCCGTTCCGGGCCGCGCGTAACTGAGATATTGCGCCGCCGCCCACACCGTCGGGCGGCCAGTGTGCGCCTCCACCGCGGCCAGCGCACTGGCCAGGCCAACGCCGCCAAACATGAACAGGCGGTCGGGCGGGCCGACACACAGATTCTTCGGCACGGTGAAGCGATAGTGGCCGGGGCGGTCAGTCGGCTCGACGGGGATGAACGGGTGCACGGATTCAACTCTCGATGAAGGCGCGGATGCGGGCGGTGAAGGCCGGATCGGCGAAACGCGAAATCGGGGCAGGTGCCCCGGCCTTTTCCGGCCCGGTGTCAGCCAGCAGAGCGCTGACCCGGGCTTTCAGATCGTCCGCATCGGCGGCGACATGCAGGCCGGGGCGGATCCCGATATGCCGCGCGGTGGCAAGCTGGTGATCGTTGTTGTGCTCGCCCTGGGTTTGCAGGCGGGGCAGCATCAGGATCGGCTTGCCGGCTTCGATGGCGCTGATGATCGAACCCATGCCGCAATGGGCGACAAACAAATCACACGCCGCCACCCGCGCCTGATAGTCGGGCAGGGTGAGCTTCCTCACCCAGCGGGCGTGGCGCGGCTCATAGGCGCCCTTGCCGATCTGGATTTCGAGGGGCACGTGGCGGTTGGCGGCGGCCCAATCGTCCATGGCACGGGTCAGCCGATCGAACGGCATCATCGTTCCGACCGAAACGAACACGCCCCTCACAGCACGCTGCCCCAATGCGGCGCCTTTTCGGTGGCAAGCGGCGGCCACTGGGTGACAGCCTGCGAACACACGCGGCTGGCAAACGCGCCACTGCCCGACAGGATTTCGCTGTTGGCAATGCTGTCCACCCACAGGCTTTTCACGCCGAACGGGCGGGCCAGGGTGCAGGCGATCAGCCCCGGCAGTGCGCCGGTGGTGATGATCACCTGCGGGCGCACCTTGATCAATATGGCAGCGATCGCCAGTGTCGTGGCCGGAATATGCCACCAATCGGCGCGCGAGACATCGCGGAAGGTGTGGAACGGCGTATCGCCCACCAATGCCTGGCTGGATTGATCCACCGTGGCGATGCTCACCTCGTGGCCGCTCCACGCCGGCGACAGGCGCATCAGCTGGATGAAATGTCCGCCGCCGGACGCGATGGCCAGTACCCGTTTCGCCATGGTCAGGCCGCACCCTTGGTGGGGTTCATCGCATCCATCGCCAATGTGTAGCTGCGCTTGCGGTCGTCATGGCCGTGCAGGATGTTGACCAGCATCAGCTCGTCGGGCGCATATTCCTTGATCACTTGCTCAAGTCCGGCGCGCACGGTGGCAGGGCTGCCGGCCACAACGCGGCGACTGGCAAAGGCCTTGGCCACGTCGGGCCGGTCTGCCAGCCAGGCCTGCGCCACTTCAGGCGGCGGCACCGAAATGCTTTTGCCCATCAGCAGATGCGCGAACATCATCCGCGCCGGGGCGGCGAGGCGCAGCGCCTCTGCATCGGTTTCGGCGCACACCGTCCACACCGCCACCATCAGATGCGGTTTGTCGCCGGCGTGGCCCAAAGTATTTCTGGGGCGGAACTGCTCGCGATACGCGTCCGCCAATTCGCCCAGCCGCGGCGCGATGAAATCGGCAAGGCAATAGGGCAGGCCCAGATCAGCGGCGAAGGCGACACTGTCGGGCGAGGAACCGAGCACCCACGGCTCCGGCACATGCGGCCGGCCGGGCAGGGTGGCGGCATAGGCGTGGAACGGGTGATCATCGGGCAGCGAGTCTTCCAGATAGCCGATCAGCTCGGCCAGCTGCTGCGGGAACTGATTGGGGGCGTATTGGCGGCGATCCTGCTGCAGGGCCACCGCCGTGCGCTGGTCACTGCCCGGCGCGCGGCCCAGTCCCAGATCGATGCGGCCGGGGTGCAGGCCGGCCAACAGGCTGAACTGTTCCGCCACTTTCAGCGCCGAATAATGCGGCAGCATGATCCCGCCGGAACCAACGCGGATGCGGCTGGTGGCATTGGCGACGGCGCCGATCAGGATTTCCGGCGCGCTGCCGGCCAAGGCGGCGCTGGCGTGATGTTCGGCCAGCCAGAAACGCTGATAGCCCAAGGCCTCGCAATGGCGGGCGAGATCGATGCTGTTGGCCAGCGCCTGCGCCGGCGTCACGCCTTCCGGGATCGGCGTCTGGTCAAGAACGGACAGCGCAATCATCGCCACAGTCCTTTCTTCACCACCCGTTCCGGCAGGCTGGCGAGGATGGCGCGGCGTTCGTCGTCACCGGCGTGCGGCCAGCGGCTGATTTCATCCATGGTGCGGCGGCAGCCCTCGCACCAGCTCGTCCGCCGATTGATCTGGCAGACGTTGATGCAGGGCGACGCGACGCTGCGCAGCGCGCTCATGCCCGCAGCTTTCGGCCGGCCTTCAGCAGGTGATAGAGCAGCAGCCCTACCGGCCCGGCCACGAAGGTGAACGCCAGGCAGGGCAATAGCAGCCAGTGCGGCAGCGCGGCATCCTCGGCTTCCCAACTGCCCACCCACAGATCGAACGCCAGATAATGCACCCAGCCCGCCAGCAATGCCTGCGGAGAGGAGAGCAGCAGGCGCACCCCTTCCAGCGTGTCGAAACCCGCACCCGGCGGCGGGCCGTCACCCGCAAGTCCCGTCGCCAGCAGCGTCACATACAGACCCGACAAAAGCACCGCGATCACCCGCGCCAGCAAAACCAGCCGGGCGCGGTCCAGCGGCGCACAGGCAAGTGCCAACCAACCGGGCAATACGGCGACACTGGCAAGACTGAACAGGTTCTCAGGCGTCATTCCGGCGCACAATGGTAGCGGCGGCGGTGATGGTCAAGCGAGCGGCGCTATGGCAGCATTGCGAAAAATGGGGAGGACAGATGATGAGGCGCCTGATTGGATTGGCCGGGATGGCTTTGCTGCTGGCGGCGGCCGCACCTGTGCCAAGGTCCCTTGCAGTGGTGAATGGGCCGGGCCGTCCCGAAGCGATGGTGGCTCTGGATGCCGGCCGCAAGCCCGCCGAAGTGCTGGCCCACAGCCTGATCCGCCCCGGCGCTCGCGTCATGGATGTCATGGCCGGCCAAGGATACTACACCGAATTGCTCGCCCGCCATGTCGGCCCCAAGGGCAAGGTCTTTGCCATCGAACCCGTCAGCTACATGGATGATCCCAAGACGGCCGCCGCCTGGGACGCGGTGAAAAAGCGCAACGCCAATGTCGAACTGGTCGTCGGCCCGCCCGGCCAAGCCCCCATGCCCGACAAGCTCGACGCCGCCTTCTATCACCTCACCTACCACGACCTTTATTGGCAGAGCGAAAAATACAAATATCCGCGCATGGAAGTGGACCCCTACAACGCCCGCCTGTTCGCCGCCCTGAAACCCGGCGGCGTGGTGCTGATCATCGATCACTACGGCGTGCCCGGCATGGACAGCCGCGCCCAGGCCGACAAGACCCACCGCATCGATGCCGAGGTGGTCAAAGCCGACATGACCCGCGCCGGCTTCCGCTACGCTGGCAGCGTCCCGATCCTGGAAATGACCGGCGACGATCCGACGAAACTGGTGTTCGATCCGGCGCTGCGCGGCAAAACCAATCGGTTTTACTATCGGTTCGTGAAGCCCTGAGTGGATTGAAGCAGGGCCTCCGGCGGGCAGGGGCTGAGCCCCTGCACCCACTTTCGTTTTCGGGCGGCCCCTTCGGCACGCCGTTCTCAATCTTTCAAAGAGAAAAAAATCGCTGCCGAACCTGCATCAGGTGCCGACATTTCACGCGGCAAAGTTTTGACAGTTTTGACGATTCGTGTGGGGTTCAGTATTTTTCAAACCACCGCGCACCGCCCACACTAGGCCGTCGGGTAGCACCGCAATGACAGGCTTGGCCCCTGTAGGACAGCCGGCCGCGTGGCCGCTGCACCCGGCCAGCGGTCTTGCAACGATCGTCAGCGCGACGGCTCATGCCACTGCACCATTAGCCAACGCAATTCCAAACCGCAAACCGACACTAACCCTCAAGCACGCACCGTCGATAACCATCGTTATGGCAACGTAGCGGTATGGCTTTGACCGCAATCATTTCGCCTGCCCAGGCGCTGAGTTGGCGGTCTGACGCGACGCGCTAAACTCAAGCACGCCGGCGCGACCAAGCGTATCGGCTTGGCGTGCGACCGAGGCAACCATGGCCTTTAGGTGCTCGCCGGATAGCCAGGAAATGCTGCCTGGTGGTGTCCGTACCTTTTGCGCGGTCAATATCTCCAGCCGACCGATTGCCACCATTTCCTCGACGCAGCGGCGCACCGTTTCGGTCGGCAGGCCAGTGGCTCGGGCTATCGCCCGGCGGCTGATACCGCCCGAGAGCGCGTCGGGGAGTGGTACTGACCCGCGATAAGCCGGATCACGCACGTTCTGGCGCATGTATTTTTGCACCGTGGATATCGCCACCGTCAGCACGATCAAAGCCGGCACAGGTTTCAGCCCAAGCATTTCGGCAAGCATCCGATGTTGCAGCAGGAAGCAATTGCCCACTTCGAAGATGACCAGCCGAGCATCTTCTAGTGCGGCCTGTTGATTGACCGTAACGCGCATGACGCAATTCTCTAAATGACCTGATTTGGGTCACTTATCAATCAAATCGGCTCCTGTCTAGCGTATGGAAAACTGATCATTGGGTAAGTGAAACAAAGGCATAAAATGAGCTGGCGGTATGGCAACACCACCAAGGCCGCGCTGGCAACCTTGTTGTGCTCGGTCCACGTCGCTGCTGTGTCGGCACCGCTTTCACCGGCGGTCATCGATCGGGCCAGCGTTCTGGTCGACGCCGACGCCGCGCGGCTGGAGACTTTGTTCAAGGACCTCCACGCGCATCCCGAACTGCCATTCACCGAAACCCGGACCGCCGCCATCGTGGCGAGCGAGCTCAAGGCATTGGGATTCGAGGTGACAACCGGCATCGGCGGAACCGGTGTGGTGGGGGTTTTGCGCAACGGCCCCGGCAAGACCATCTGGTATCGAGCCGATATGGATGCCAATGGCGTCGAGGAAATCACCGGCCTGCCCTATGCGGCGAAGGCTCGGCAGAAGCTGCCTGACGGCAGCGACGAATGGGCAATGCATGCCTGCGGTCACGACGCGCATGTTACCTGGCT
Source organism: Sandarakinorhabdus sp. (assembly GCF_031422795.1). Taxonomy (GTDB): domain Bacteria; phylum Pseudomonadota; class Alphaproteobacteria; order Sphingomonadales; family Sphingomonadaceae; genus Sandarakinorhabdus. The sequence continues at coordinate 17,166 of NZ_JANPML010000379.1, read as the reverse complement.
GCTGGGCACGGCGCGGGCGCTGGCGAAAATGAAGCAGGCTTGGTCGGGCACATTGCTCGTCTATGCCCAGCCGGCCGAGGAGCTTGGGCTTGGCGCTCAAGCAATGCTGAAGGACGGTCTGTTGACCCGCGGTTTCCCCAAGCCCGATCTCGGCTTTGGCAGCCATACCGCGCCGGGCCCGGTCGGCGCGGTTTCTAACTCGCCAGGCGTGCGGATGGCTGGAACCGACCAGCTCGACATAACGTTCACCGGGTTGGGCGGGCATGGCTCAACCCCGCAGATGACGATCGACCCGGTCGTGATGGCTGCCCAGGCGGTGCTCGGCTACCAGACGATTATCAGCCGTAACATCGACCCGCAAAGCGCCGCCGTCCTTACCGTTGGGGCCATCGAAGCCGGCCGGGACAATAATGTCATCCCGCAGACGGCGGTACTGAAACTCAACCTGCGCTGGTTCGATAGGACGGTGCGCGGCCAGTTGCTGACCCGGATCGACGAGGTCAGCCGCGGTGTCGCCATCGGCGCCGGCGTAGCGATCGACAAAATGCCAACCCGCGCGATGAAGGGTTCGGCGGTGCCGCTTGTCAACGACGCAGCGCTGGTAAAGACGATCGATCAACCGCTTAAGCAGTTGCTTGGCCCAAATATGGTCATCAACAATTTTCCCGCCGTCACCGGGTCGGAAGATTTTCAGGAAGTCATGGTTGCGGCCAAGGTGCCCTATGTATTCCTGCTGATCGGCGTTGCACCGATGGATCGATACACGGCCGCCGTGAAGGCCGGGCGGATGGCTCCCTATTCCAATCATAATCCTGATTTTTTCGTCGATCTGGCCGCCGTGCCGCTCGGCACCAAGGTCAACACTGTTTCCATCTTGTCGCTGTTTGCCGAATGAGCGTCTGGCGATGAAATACCGTTCTGTTCTATCGGGGGTTCAGTCGCATGGGTGAATGGTTGGTTGCTACACTGCGAACCTACCCTGAATTGGCGATTTTCATCGCACTGGCAGTCGGTTTCTGGATCGGGCCCAAGAAGATTGCCGGTTTTAACTTGGGCAATGTTACCGCGACTCTGCTTGCCGCGGTCGCGATAGGACAGTTGGGGATTGAGATTCCGGGACCGATCAAATCGGCCTTTTTCATGCTGTTCCTGTTTGCTGTCGGTTATGGCGTCGGGCCGCAATTTTTTGCCGGGTTGAGCAAGGACGGTCCCAAGCAGCTGGTGTTTTCGGTGCTGGTGCTGATGCTGTGCCTGCTGGTTCCCTTTGCCTGCGCGCAGATCGCCGGGCTTGATCTGGGCTATGCCGCCGGGCTCTATGCCGGATCGCAAACCTCATCGGCGGCAATCGGCGTGGCAACCGACCAGATCGCGCGGCTCAGTCTGGCGCCGGAACAGGCGCGGGCATACAATGATGCGATTCCGATTGCCTATGCGGTCACCTATATCTTTGGCACGATTGGTTCAGCGATCATCCTGGCAACGATCGGGCCCAAGCTGATCGGAGTCGATCTGGCCAAGGCCTGCGCCGAATATGAAGCCGAAATGGGCGGCGTTTCGGGGCAGGATGCTGGAGTGTTCTCGGCCTATCGCAATGTCGATGTCCGCGCCTATCGGGTGCCCGAAGGTGATCTGACCGGCAAGCCTGTGCGCGACCTGTTCCCTGGCCTGCGCATTTTTGTCGAGCGGGTGCATCGCGGCGATGCGATTATCGAGGCTGATGCGACCACGGTGCTGAAGGCCGGTGATATCGTGGCGATTTCCGGCCCGCGGCCGATGCTCGTCGAACAGGTCGATCGCGTCATGACGGAAGTCGATGACCGTATCCTGCTCGATATTCCGGTCGAACAGGTCGATGTGTTTTTGCGCAGCAAGATATACGCTGGCAAGACGTTGCGCGAACTGGCCGACGAAGGCCCCGCGCGTGGGATCTATCTTCGCAAGATTACCCGTAACCTCGTCGAAATCCCGATCCTGCCGGAAACCGAAGTCCTGCGCGGCGACATTTTAACGGTGCAGGGCAGCCGGACGCACGTCAACGCGCTCGCCAACGCCATCGGCCATGCCGATCGGCCGGTCGAAGCCACCGATCTTATGGTCGTGTCGGTCGGCATCGTCATCGGCGGCCTCGTCGGCGCGCTCAGCGTGCAGATTGGCGGCATTCCGCTCGGCCTGTCGACCTCGGGCGGCGCGCTGCTTGCCGGCCTGCTGCTCGGCTATTTCCGCGCGGTGAACCCGACGATCGGCAGCATTCCCGGGCCGGCGCTGTGGTTGCTGAACACGCTGGGGTTGAATGTCTTCATCGCGATCGTTGGCATAAATGCGGCGCTAGGTTTCGTCGCCGGGCTGCAATCGGTGGGGATCAGCCTGTTCATCTGGGGCGCTGTGGCCACCAGCCTGCCGCTGATCATCGCCGTCCTGCTGGGGCATCATGTCTTCAAATTCCACCCTGCCATCCTGTTTGGCATCTGCGCCGGGGTGCGCACGACAACCGCGGCGCTCGGCATGATCCAGGAAACCGCGCGCAGCAAGGTGCCGGCGCTCGGCTATGGCCTGCCCTATGCCGTCGGCCAGATGCTGCTGACGATTTTCGGCATGGTCATCGTGCTGATGATGAACGCGAGCTGATTTTTTAAACGAACCAATACCCTTGAGGAGACGATCATGGACGTTATTACACTAGAGCAATACGCGGCGCTGAGCCCGTTCGAAATCAAGGCGTTCCTTTCCAAGGCGGCAATCAAGACTGTGGCGTCGACGTCGTCGCTGACCTATATCAACGCCGGGCGGGGCAACCCCAACTGGATTGCGACCACCCCGCGCGAGGCGTTTTTCACCTTTGGCCATTTCGCCATTTCGGAGAGCAAGCGCGTGATGGACCTGCCGCCCGGTATCGGCGGCATGGCCAAGGCGCCGGGCATTGCGGCACGGGCCGAAAAATGGCTTGCGGCGCACGACAGCTATCCCGGTGCCGACTGGCTGACCGCCATGATCCCCTGGACCATCGCGCATTTCGGTTTTGAACCGGATGCATTCGTCCATGAACTCGTCGATGCCATCATCGGCGACAATTACCCCGTTCCCGACCGGATGCTCGTCCACAACGAAGTCGTGGTGCGCGAGTATCTGCAATGGGCGATGTGCGGTGACCCGGCGCCGGAAGGCAAGTTCAACATCTATGCCGTCGAAGGCGGCACCGCGGCGATGTGCTATATCTTCAAGACGATGAAGTCGAACCGGCTGCTCAACGCGGGCGACACCATTGCGCTCGGCGTGCCGATCTTCACACCCTATCTCGAAATGCCGCTGCTCGAGGATTATGCCCTCAACATCGTCAACGTCACTGCGACGCAGGAAAATGGTTTTCAGTTCAGCGATGAAGAGCTCGACAAGCTGCTCGATCCCAAGATCAAGGCGTTCTTTGTCGTCAATCCGGGCAACCCGAGCGCCATCGCGCTGTCGGACAAGGTGATCGCCAAGATAGGCGAAATCCTGGAGAAGCGTCCCGACCTGATCATCCTGACTGATGATGTTTATGGTACGTTCGTCCCGGGCTTCCGCGGGCTTTTGGGGGCATTCCCGTACAACACCATCGGTGTTTATTCCTACAGCAAGTATTTCGGCTGCACCGGTTGGCGGCTCGGCACCATTGCGGTTCACGAGAACAACGTCTTCGACAAGCTGGTCGCTGCGTTGCCCGAAGAAACGCTGAAGCTGATCGACAAGCGCTATCACGCGCTCACTCTGCACCCACGCGACATCACCTTCATCGATCGTATCGTCGCCGACAGCCGCGACGTGGCATTGAACCACACCGCCGGGCTTTCGCTGCCGCAGCAGGTGCAGATGATGTTCTTCTCGTTGTCAGAACTGATGGACACGAAGAAATTATATCAGCTCGGCTGCATCGGCATCTGCAAGGCGCGGGTGCGGGCGACGATCGAAGGGCTGGGCATCGATGTCGGCGAAAACGACCATTTCGATTACTACTATGGCCTGATCGATTTCGAATTCTGGATGCGCAAACATGTCGGCAACGAAGTTGTCGATTGGGTGAAGGCCAATGTCCACCCGCTCGATCCGGTGTTCAGGTTGGCCGAAGACCATGGTGTCGTGTTGTTGAACGGCAGTGGCTTCGATGCGCCACCCTGGTCGGTGCGGGTATCCTTCGCCAATATGCCCGACCATGTTTACGACGATATCGGCCGGGCCATCCGGGCCGTTGCGGTTGGATATCGCGACGCCTTCGAAGCTAGCAAAGTACAGGAGTGACCGCCATGAAAAGCAGATTTCTGATGACCACGGTTGCGGCACTGATGATGGCCACCGGTGCCCTTGCGGCGCAAGGCACCGCCAGGGTGACAGTCCTCGCCACCGGCGGCACCATCGCAGGCGCACAGGCGCCCGAGGGCGGCTATGGCTATAAATCCGGCTCCTTCGACATCAAGGACCTGATTTCGGCGGTGCCCAATCTCGACAAGCTGGCGATGATCAGCGGCGAGCAAGTGGTCAACATCGGCAGCCAGGACATGAACGACGAAGTCTGGCTGAAGCTGGCAAAGCGGCTGGGCGAAGTGGTGAAATCACCCGGCACCGATGCGGTCATCATCACCCATGGCACCGATACGGTGGAGGAAACCGGTTATTTCCTGGATCTGGTCACCAGGACAGAGAAGCCGATCGTGATGGTCGGGTCGATGCGCCCGGCCACCGCGACTAGCGCCGATGGCCCCAGCAACCTGTACAACGGCGTCGCCGTGGCGATCAGCCCGGGTGCCAAGGGTCGCGGCGTGGTCACTGTGCTCAACGACCAGATCGACTATGCCCGCAACGTCGTGAAGACCAACACTACCGATGTCGCAACCTTCCGCAGCGTCAATCGCGGCCCGGCCGGCGTCAGCAACACCGGCGTCGTCACCTGGTTCGCGCCGCTGGAGAAAAAACATGGGCTGAACAGTGAATTCAATGTCGACGGCCTGACAAAGCTGCCCCGTGTCGACATCATCTATGCGCATGCCGGCATGAGCCCCGATCTGATCGATGCCGCGGTCAAGCTGGGCGCCAAGGGGCTGGTCATTGCTGGCGTCGGCGATGGCAACATGACCGAGGCGGCGCTAGATCGCGTTACGGCGGCGGCCAAGGCCGGCGTCGTTGTGGTGCGCAGCACGCGGCTTGCATCGGGTATCGTTTATCGCAACAATGAAGTTGATGACGACAAGCTCGGCCTCGTTGCTTCAGCCGAGCTGAACCCCGCCAAATCGAGGGTATTGCTGATGTTGGCGCTTACCAAGACCAGCAATGTCGGCAAGATCCAGGCGATGTTCAACGAATATTGAGTGTGATTTCCGGCCCGGTTCACCGGGCCGGAATCATGCTATTTGACCAGCGTCCATTCCTGCGACTTGCAGCCCATCTTGCCGAAAAGGCAGCCGGTGCCCTTCAACGTGTTCGGGCCGGTCCGCACGACCTGGCCCGAAAATGTCTTGTTGATATCGGGAACGAACACGCTGCCCTTCCATTTGTCGGGGCCGACGGGCGTGAATTCCCTGAACAACTGCTGCCCGACAAGATTGGGCGTGCCGCCCTTTGCCGCATCGGCCTTGGCCTTGTCATTCGCCCAGACGACGACACCGCAGATATTGGCGCCGCAAGGGCGCGGCTGGATGTGAACCGAATTCGACGGGTTGCGATAGGTGCGATACTTGGGCGGCGGCGCCGCATTTGCTACTCCTGCCGTCAAGGCCAGCAGCGCGAGCATCCGAACAGCAGCGATCATCAGATTGTTCCCTTTTCAGCGGCAGTGTTGAAGATGCACAGCCGCCACCACGCGAGCAAGCCATAAGCCAGCGCCAGCAGCGCCAGATGCCCAAGCGCGCCGTGCACTTCGGCAAGACTGGCACCCATCTGGTTGACCCCGACCAGCGCCGCAATGCCTGGCGTCGTGGGCAGCAATTGCGCCAGCCAGTGTAGCGGCAGCGGCGGCGAAGGCCAGGTGAAGCCCGAAAGAAAGAACATTGGCACTGTCGTCACTGCGAGCAACTGTACGCTGCGTTCCCGGGTGCGGAAGAAGCTTCCGACGAACATGGCGAACATCACCGATGCCGCGATGAACAACGACGTCGCCACCAGCGCGGCGCCGATGCCGCCGTTGACCGGGAAATCTTGCACCCAATACATCCAGCCTTGATAATAGAGTGCGTTGAGCATCCCCAACGTGGCAAAGGCGCTCGCCACTCCGGCAAAACCCGGCAGGCTGAACCGCAGCCGCCCCATCCCTTCACGCCGTGTGCCGGCCAGCATCACCATGCCGAAGAGCAGCGTCTGGTGGATGATGACCGGTGCCACCGCCGGCACCACGGCGCTGCCATAGCCTTCGCGGGTGTTATACAGTGGGCGCGGAATCAATCTGATCGATGGCGGCGCCGGCGCCCCGGTATATCGCGCCCGTGTCAACGCGGCATCGCGTCCGGTCGCCCCCAATGCCTCGCCCAACGCCACCAGCGTCGTCTTGGCACGATTGAGGTTGAGCCCGCTGCCGAACAGCATGATCTGGCCGGCCTGGCCCCGCGCCGCATTGCGTGACAGTCCGGCCGGGATGACCAGAATAGCGTCAATGATATCGGTGGCGAGCAAGCTGCGCGCTTCGTCGAATGTTTCCGGCATGGCGACGAGATGCGCGCCCTGAGTCGCCGCGACCCGGCGGATGAGCGAGCGGCTGAGCCCCGAATGATCGAGATCGACAACGGCGACGGGCAGCGAGGTCACCACCTGTGCCTGATAGGCGGCAGGATAGAAAAACGAGTAAAGCACCACCGCCAGCACCAGCGTCGCCACCGCCGAGGCATCGGTGAAAACCGTCCGCACCGTCAACGCAAAGGCGCCGCGAAACGTCACCGCAGGCCCCAACTGGTCGGATCGCGCGCCAGTCCCCTCAGTAGCGGCAGCGCCAGCCCGAACGACACCAGCGCAAAGGCCAGCATGACGCCAAGCAAAGGCATCGTCGCTGTCATGGGTGCCGCTGCCTCCAATTGCTGGGCCTGCGCTCTCGCGAACCAGTGGAACGGCGTCATCGCGCTGAAAATACGGGTGAACAACAACCCGCCGTCGGTGGGAAACAGCGCGCCGCTGAACGCCAGCGAAGCCCCTGCATAAACCCCGATCAATGATAGCGACATCATCATCTTGCGCGTTAGGCCGACGAACAGCACACCGATACCGGCATAGGCCAGATACAGCAGCAAGTGCGCCGCAAGCAGCAACCAGACACTGCCGGCGACCGGCCAGCCATTGCCGCTGAACGCCGCCAGCGCGGTAACGCCGAACAAGGTGTAAACCGCGACATAGGGCACAAGCTTGGCAGCAACAGCGATGCCGATGTTGTTGCCGGCACCGTCCAGCCATTCCGCCGCCGTGCCATCGCGCAATTCGCGCCCCACCGCCGATGCCGCGCCCAGGCACATCATTAGATGCAAAATCGCCGTATGAATGAGCGGCACGAGCAGTAGTTCATAACTTGTTTGCGGGTTGAACAGCGTTCGCGCCTCCACCCGCAGCGGCGGCACCATCGTTGCTGCAGTGCCCTTCAGCCGCGCCCCGGTGTCGACCCCAAGGCCAAGCCCCAGCCGCCCGCTGGCGTTGCCGATATCACGCATCACCGCGCCGCTTTGCGTGTTGTAGGCGGCGTTTGGATAGGCAACGAGCGTGCCGACCCCGCCACGATTGATCTCCTTGGTTGTGCCTGCCGGCACGACCACCACCGCCCAGACCTTGCCGCTGCGTACCAGCGCAAAGCCTTCATCGAGCGTCACCGGCCGAGCGCTGACCCGCACGCCCGGCGTCGCATCGAGCATTTGCACATACTGACGCGCCACCGCGCCATGGTCATTATCGACCACCGCGATCGGCAAATCGCGCGCCACCCCGCCCGCAAAAAGCCACGACATCATTGCCAGCAACACGAGCGGGATCCACGTCAACATGGCCAGATCCCAAGAACTGCCGCGCAGAAACGCGATTTCGCGCGCCAGCGTTTGGCGCCATCCGGTCACTTGGTGACCATGCGGGGCAACCCGCTCACTTTGCCAGACTTTCGAACAACACGCTCATGCCGGGGCGCAGGTCGGGCGTCGCCGCAACCGGTCGAGCTCGGACTTCAAAGCTCTTAATGTCGTATCCCGAAGACTGGCGCGTTGCCCGCCAGGTCGCATAATCGCCCGCCGGGTTGACAAAATAGACCCGGAAATCAACGCGCTTGCCCCCCAACGCCGGCACTATTCCGCTGATCAACGTACCCGGCTTTACCCCGCGCAACTGGTCCTCGCGCAGATTGAACGCCACCCAGGCATGGTCGATATCGGTCAGCGTGAATACCGGATATCCCGCAGGCACCAATTCCCCAACATCGACCATCTTGCGGGTGACGACAGCGGCCAATGGCGAGGCAATCCGTGTTTCCGCCTCCGCTGCAGCCACTTCGGCGAGCGCCGCCTGCGCCTGTTGCACCTGCGCCCCAGCCGTCGCCACATCCTCGCTGCGCGCGCCGGCAAGCGCCTGTGCATATTGCGCCCGCGCAGCGGCTGCGACTTCGCTCGATGATTTGAAATTGGCCAGCGCCTCGTCACGCCGCTGTGCCGCGATCACGCCCTCGGTGAACAGGTTCTGCGTTCGTATATAGGTCACTTTGGCCAGCGCTTCACCAGCTTCGGCCCGCGCTGCGTTGGCGCGCGCGGCCTCGATTTCCTCGCGCCGGGCACCGTTCCTTGCCTTTGCCGATTGCGCCTGTGCCGCGGCAATCACCGCTTCGGCCTGGGCGCGTTTTGCTGCAATTTCCGGCCCGGTCAGCGTGAACAGCTTTTGTCCGGCCGCAACCCGATCGCCTTCAGCCACATACAGCCGCTCGACCCGTCCGGCGACCTTGGCCGACACGATGATTTCATCGGCATCGACCATCGCCTGCACCTGTTCCGGCCCCGCCTGCCGCGACAACCACAAGCCGATGCCGACAATGGCAGCAACAATGACAAAGGCCGTGATCGCCAGCCAGCGCTTGCGGCCGGCGATCGGGGAATCTGGTACTTCGATCATGGCGCAATGCTCTTGTCGGCACGGGCGATATAGCTAGCGAAACGGTCTACCTGCCCACTAGCAGCAAGCAAATGGGCGAGGGTCACATCGAATTGATAGGCCGCCTGCACCCGCTGCACCCGCGCACCGCTAAGTCGCAACTGCGCATCGATGACATCGAGCGAGGTCGCCAGCCCTTCGCGGAACGACAATTGTTGCAGGCGCAAATGCTCGGCTGATGCGGCAAGGCTTGAATCGAGCAACAGATACTGGCTGCGCGCCGTGTCCAGATCATTGTATGCTCGGGTCGTTGCCGTCGCCAGATCGATCTTAACCTGCCGAAGTCCGGCTTCGGCTGCGGCCTGCATGGCGCGCGCGGCCTTGACCTGCTGGCCGCGATCGGCACTCGACAGGAAAGTGTATTTCAGCCCGATCCCATAAATATAGTCTGGCTCGGTGAACAGCGACTCGCGCCGGTTCAGGTCATATTGGCCGAACAAATAGACCTGCGGACGCTGCTTGGCCTGCTGGATACGCACCCCCTCGCGCGCCTGATCGCCCAGTGCCCCCAACCGCCCGACCTGCGGATGCCGGGCTTCGGCTGAGGCGACAAAGTCATCGAGCGGCTCCATCTGGGCCGACACAATGAACAACGGCGTCGTCGGCAGCACCTCCGCGTCGCTGTGTAATAGATTGGCGAGATAGGCGGTCGCTGTCGCCAGATCGTTGCCGGCCTTCTGATAATCCCGTTCCGCATCATCGCGGGCTACCTGCGCTTGCAGCACCTGCGCGCGACTGGCAAAGCCCTGCTGCTCCAGCTTGCGCGCATCCTGATAGTGCCGGTCCAGCCCGGCGCGTGCATCGGTCCGCACCGCCAGCACGGCAGCGGCGAGTTGCTGACCGAAATAGGCCTGGACAAGCTGCAGGGCCAGCGACTGGCCGGTATCGGCAACACCGGCTTCTGCTTCACGAATGCCCGCCCGCGCGGCATTCTGTGTCGCACTGATCTGGCCGCCGCTGTACAGCGGCATGACCGCACTGACGACCGGCCGGAATGCCCGGCCGCCGACCGCAAGATCAAGGGTACCAGGCAAGCCGAGCGATGGACCGATCGTCCCGGTGCTTAGCGACAATGATTTCTGATATTCGAGCTGCCGGACATCGATGCTGATTTCTGGGCGGCGCAAGGTTGCCACAGCGCCGGCCTGCGCCTGTTTTGCCTTCACTTGCGCCGCGCTGGCCGCCAGCCCGTCCGATACTTGGGTCAGGCGAATGGACGCGGCCTCGAAACTGATCGGCACAGCTGGCAACGGCTGGGCTTGGCCAATCGTGGCCGGAAAAAAGCCCGCCACAATGCCAATTCGCCAAAGCGCAGCACGATGCGACTGAAGTGTTGGAAGGATCGCCAAATCAGCCCTCATGATCTTATTCTAGTTGTTTAACAGGCAATTCATCGCCGTCAAAGTAACCCGATTTGGGTCACTCACATCGTCAGGCTAATCGTATTTCTGCCTATGCGTGACAGGCACTTCAACGGATTTAACAGCGTTTGTCCGATGGGCAGTTAACCGCCCGCGGAAGGGCTTTGGCGAGCAACGGGATCCATCACATGCCATCTTCGTTAAATACGGGTTCGCGTTTCATGGCATTCGCATTTGCCATGGCCGCCACCGCCGCGAATGCTCAAGATGCCAAGTCGGCCTTAGAAGTCTATGGGTCTGTGCAACTCGACTATATCCAGAATTTCCGTCGCGCCGACCCCAGCTGGACAGCGGCTTTGCGGCCATCCAAGATTCCGACCACCAAGGGCCAATTCGGTGGCGATGGCGAAGCAACACTAAGTGCGCGGCAGACAAGGCTTGGGATTAGAGCCTCGACCCCTGCCGGATCGAACGAGCTGACCAGCCAGTTCGAATTCGATCTGTTCGGCGTCGGCGTTGATGCCGGCAAGACGACATTCCGCCTGCGTCACGCTTGGGCCGCTTGGGGGCCAATACTCGCCGGCCAGACCAATTCTCTTTTCATGGATGCCGACCTGTTCCCAAATGTCGTCGATTATTGGGGGCCGACCGGCATGGCTTTTGTCCGCAACCCGCAGATCCGCCTGACTGTCGTCGACAAAGCCGGCTTCAAATTTGCTGTTGCCATCGAATCCCCGAACGAAGATATCGATGTGGGCAGAATTCGCCAAATCGACCCCGATCTCGCCGCCAACCTGCGCGATGTAACGCCTTTGCCGGACTTGACCGCCCAGGCGCGGTACGTTGGCGACTGGGGCCATGTCCAACTATCAGGGCTGCTGACCAAGCTTGCCGTTGAAACCGCTGGAACGCCCAATAATCAGCCCAAAGACAGTCGGATTGGCTGGGGTCTCAACTTTGGGACGTCATTCAATATCGCCAAGGCGACGACGCTTCGCGCCGGGGTCGTTTATGGCCATGGTATCGCGAGTTACATGAACGACGGCGGCACTGATCTTGCGCCACGCACCGTTCCAGTGGGGCCGGGCCTTGCGCTTGGCCTCGAGGCCGAGGCTGTCCCACTGCTTGGCATTATCGCCTATGTGGACCACCGCTGGTCAAAATCTTTCACATCGGCGCTGGGCTACAGCATGACGCGCGTGGAAAACACAAATTTTCAAACTGCTTCGGCGTATCACAAGGGCGAATATGCCTCGGGCAACCTGCTGTGGCAACCGATGCGGAATGTCCTCGTCGGGGGCGAGTTGCTATACGGGAAGCGCACTGACAACGACGGTCGGAGCGGGGATGACATCAGGACGCAAGTCACGTTCAAGGCCAGCTTCTCCAGCAGCGACTTGCTCAAAGCCAAATAGAACGGGCCATGCAAATTATAGAAAACGGCGCTTTTGAGAAGCAGACGATGCCGCTTTGGTCGTGGGCCGTGCCGCTGCTGGCCTGGGCTGCGCTCATCTACGCCAGCGTTCACGAGGCGGGCGGGCTTATTCTGATCCTGATGGCGATTGTGCTGTTGGGCACGATCGTCGCCGCTGTGCACCACGCTGAAGTTCTCGCCCATCGCGTTGGCGAGCCTTTTGGTTCGCTAGTCCTCGCTCTTGCGGTCACGTTGATTGAAGTCTCGCTGATTGTTTCGGTCATGCTGTACGACACATCACCTGCCGGATCGACCCTTGCGCGCGATACCGTCTTTGCGACTGTCATGCTCGCATGCAATGGGGTGCTCGGGATCTGCTTGGTGGTCGCTGGCTGGCGATATCATGAACCAGTGGTCAGTCTACGCGCCGCCTCATCGTTTCTCGCGGTCCTTACCGTGCTTACCATATCTGCGCTGGTGCTCCCCGGCTTTACCCGCTCCGCAACAGGTCCAATCTATACGACAGCGCAACTGGTCTTCGTCGCTTCGGCGTCATTTGGCTTGTATATCGTCTTCCTGTTCGTCCAGACTGTGCGTCACCGGGGCGATTTTTTGGCAGCGGACACTCTCGATGACGCCGACCCTCCGGCAAGTCATGCTCCCTCCAACAAGGCGACCGCGCTTGCGGCTGTTGTCCTTCTGGTGGCATTGTCCGCTGTCGTTCTAATTGCAAAGAAGCTTTCCCCGGCATTGGAGTCGGCGATGCGAGCTGCCAATGTGGTAGAGCCGGCGGCCGTCGTCGGCGTGATCGTCGCAGCGACAGTTTTGTTACCCGAGTTATTTTCGGCGTTGCGGTCAGCGCGTCGCAACCAACTTCAGACGAGCATTAATCTTGGCCTTGGCTCTGCACTCGCCTCAACGGCGTTAACACTTCCAGCTGTCGCTGGCGTTGCCATCTTCACGAATGAACCATTGATCCTCGGATTGAGCGGCACCAACCAAATCTTTCTCGCGCTCACGATCATCGTAGCAACAATGACACTGGGCGCCGGACGCGCGACCATTCTTCAGGGCGCTGTGCACCTCGTGATACTCGCGCTCTACCTTTTTTTAGTGGTGATCCCGTGAGGCCAGCGCATGCGCTGGCCTCCATCAGACGCTTTCCACCGTCACTTTTCTTACGCGTACAACGTGAGGGCGGCCAACGCATCGACTTTGGCACGGAACCGCACCGGGTTTGCGGGAGGCGTCAGCTCCTGAGTTCAACTCGAACAAGTTGATTGGAACGTCCGGAGTTGCCCGAAGCGGTCGCCCGCAGGCTGGGCGGCGGATGATGACAATTGGGTCGCAAGCGGACACTCCCCATCCGGCCCACCCGAAAGCAACCGGGTGCAAAGACGAGTCCCTGCCCGCCGGAGGCCTGCATTCTCTTCTCCTGCCACTGAATCAGCTGGCCAGTGCGAGCATTCGCTTCGCAATCGGCCGCGCCTCGGGCTGCGGCTGTTCTTGAACCTGCCCGGCCCGGCTGCTACGGGTGCGCTCATGAAACTGATGGTTGTCCCGCCCTGCCAACAAAGCCGCATCTTTGCGGCGGTGTTGGTGCGCGCGGTGAGTTCGAGGTTCGGATAGTCCGGCGCCTGCCATCGATGTGCAAAAAACCCCGCCTGGCCGGCGGGTTTTTTTGTGCTGGTCGGGCGGTAAGATAAGAAGGAAGGCCGTATGACTTTGACCAAGGACGATGACATCGCGCGGCTGGCGCGGGCGATGATCGATTGCACTTTGCCCAAGGCGGAATGGACGCATGCGGGCCATTTCGCGGCGGCCTTGTGGCTGCTGCGGCACCGGCCCGATCTGGCAGAATATGACGAGATGCGCCGGTTGATCAGCCGCTACAACGAGGCGACCAGCACGCCCAACACGGATGACGGCGGCTATCACCACAGCATCACCATCGCGTCGCTCAGGGCGGCGGCGCATCACCTGGCGGCGCAGGGGCCGGATACGCCGTTGCATGTCGTGCTGGCGAGATTGATGGCGTCTATGCAGGGCCGGTCTGACTGGTTGCTGGCGCACTGGCATCGCGAGACGCTGTTCAGCGCAGCAGCGCGGCGAGACTGGGTGGCGCCTGATCTGGCACCGCTGCCGTTCTAGCGCTCCCGAAAACGAAAGCGGGTGCAGGGGCTCAGCCCCTGCCCGCCGGAGGCCCCTTTTCCTTCAGGTCGCCGGCAGCACCGCCGTCACTTCGATCTCGATCTTCATCGCCGGGTCGATCAGATCGGCAAAGATCACCGTGCTGGCTGGTGGGTGTTCGCCGAAGGCGGCGCGCAGTTGCGGCCAGCAGGGTTCGAAATCGGCGCGATTGGGCACATAATAGGTGACCCGCACGACATGGGCGAAATCCGTGCCGGCGGCTTCCAGGGCACGGCCGATGATGGTGATCGCGTTGGCGCATTGGCCTTCCACGTCGGCGGGCAGTTCGCCGCTGTCGGGATTGCGGCCCACCGTGCCAGCGACGAACACGAACGGCGGCGCCACCACGGCGCGGCAATAGCCCACCAGCGCCTCCCACGGCGCGCCACTTTTCAGGCGGGTGATGGTCATCTCAGCGGCGTGGCAGCGCGCCGCCGCCGGCGGAACGAGCGCCGGCCAGGGCGGCCCCTGTCACGCCCTTGTCGCCCAGCGCATTGATTGCGCTGAACACATCCACGGCCTGCGTCGGGGCCCTTGCCGGCATTTGCACCATGCCATCGATGGCCGCGACATCTCCGGCCAAGCTGTCCATCACGGCGTCGGGCAGATCATCGGGCTCGGCAAAGCGGCTGGCGACGGTGAAGGCTTGCCCAAACCGGCGCGATTCCAGCGCTTCGAACCCGGTGTTGAGCAGATCCTGCATATTGTTGTCGCGGCCCAGCCGGCTCGGCCCGCCGAGCACCACGGCAATCAGGCGGCGGTTTCCGCGCACGGCGGACGCGGCGAGTGTGAAGCCGGCGGCGTTGGTGAAGCCGGTCTTGATCCCGTCCACGCCCGGCATGGTGCGCAGCAGATGGTTGTGATTGGCCACGGCCAGGCCGCGATATTGGTAATGCGCCTTGGAAAACAGCGGATATTGATCGGGAAAATCGCGCAGCATGGCGCGCGACAGCACGGCGATATCGCGCGCCGTGGTGGTGTGATCACCGTGGGGCAGGCCCGATGCGTTATAGAATCGCGTGTTGGCCATGCCCAGACGGCGGGCGGTGCTGGTCATGCGCTCGGCAAATTCGGATTCGCTGCCGCTGATATGTTCGGCCAGCGCCACCGAAATATCATTGGCGCTTTTGGTGGCAATCACGCCGAAGGCATCGCGCACGCTGATCCTTGCACCGACTTTCAGGCCCAGTTTCGACGGCGCCTGGTTGAAGGCCCGGCGCGAAATGCGGATGTCGTCGTCCAGCCGCAGCCGGCCAGCGGCCAATTCTTCGAAGGCAACATACAGCGTCATCACCTTGGTGATGGAGGCCGGATAACGGATTTCATCGGCGCGGCGGGCATAAAGCACTTCGCCGGTGCTGTGATCGATCAGGATGGCAGCATAGCGCGGCGCGGAATAAAGGCTGGCGGCATAAGCAGATGGCGCCAGCAGTGCCAGCAGCATCACAACAGTCCGTGCCAGGGCCTTGATCAGCAACGCGTCTTTCCCTCTTTTGCCACGCAATAAAGATTAACCTGATTGGCACGTCGCTGCAAAGGGAAGAATGACGGTGGCGCAGCGACGCAGCCCCGGCCTGTCTCCCGATTGCAACAGGTGGGCGCTGCTCTTGCCCTTTGCCCTTGAGCATGCGATGCGCCGCGCGCCCAATCGTTGCCGGCCACCATTGCATGAACGCACCGTTTTCCTTGTCAACCAACCCGGTCAGGAACCGCCGCACCTTTGCGATCATTTCGCACCCCGATGCCGGCAAGACGACGCTGACCGAAAAATTGTTGCTGTTTGGCGGCGCCATCCACGCCGCCGGTGAAGTGCGCGCCCGCGGCCAGAACCGCCGGGCGCGGTCGGATTGGATGAAGATCGAACAGGCGCGCGGCATTTCCGTCACGTCATCGGTGATGACCTTCGAACGCGCCGGCGTGACGTTCAACCTGCTCGACACACCGGGCCACGAGGATTTTTCCGAAGACACGTATCGCACCCTCACCGCGGTCGACAGCGCGGTGATGGTGATCGACGCGGCCAAGGGCATCGAGGCGCAGACCCGCAAATTGTTCGAGGTTTGCCGCCTGCGCGATGTGCCGATCATCACCTTCATCAACAAAGTGGACCGCGAAGGCCGCGATCCGTTCGATCTGCTCGATGAAGTGGCCGACATGCTGCAACTGGACGTGGCGCCGCTGAATTGGCCGGCGGGGATGGGCGGCGAGTTCACCGGCATCTATGATTTGAAGCGCCGCCGTTTCCACAAGCCCGACGGCAGCGACAGCCGGCTGGCCGGCGACGTGGTCGAGGTCGATGGCCTTGATGATCCGCGCATCGAAGAATTGGCCGGGCCGATGGCGGGCCGGCTGCGCGAACAGGCCGAGCTGGCCGAGGGCGGCTATTCCGATCTTGATATCGAGAAATATCGCGCCGGTTCGCTCACCCCGGTGATCTTCGGTTCGGCGCTGAAGGATTTCGGCGTGCTTGACCTGATCGAGGCGATTGCGGCGATGGCACCAAGCCCGCGCCCGCAACCGGCGCTGCCGGCGGCGGTGGATCCGGATGGCGCGCAGGTTTCGGGTTTCGTGTTCAAGGTGCAAGCCAACATGAACCCGCAGCACCGCGATCGCATCGCCTTCCTGCGGCTGGCCAGTGGCCGGTTCCGGCGCGGCATGAAGCTGAAGCAGATGGCCACCGGCAAGCTGATCGCCATCAATTCGCCGATCTTCTTTTTCGCTCAAGACCGCGAGATCGCCGATGAAGCCTTTCCCGGCGACATCATCGGTATCCCCAACCATGGCGTGCTGCGCGTGGGCGACAGCCTGGTGGAGAAGGACGATGTCACCTTCACCGGCATCCCCAATTTCGCGCCGGAAATATTGAAACGCGTGCGGGTGCGCGATCCGCTGAAGTTGATCATGAACTCAGTGGCCTGCAGCACATCGAATCCGGCCTCCTGCAACATGCCGGCAGCCCGCTGCACATCGTCGAGGTCCGACGAGAAGTTGCCGATGTTCTCCGCATCGGCCAGCAGACCCGGCGTGAACATCGACACGCCGCCACGCGACCGTGGCGAGGCGATCGCGAAGATGCGATCC
>NZ_JANPML010000378.1:0-2908 GCF_031422795.1 Sandarakinorhabdus sp. | reverse complement strand
CCCAGAACGATGGTTTCCATCGCGAAGCCCGGCAGGCCGGCGGCCAGCGTTTACAGGTGCAGTGCGGCCACAGTCTCGTCGGACACCACCACCACCCGGCCGCCGCGCGCGAACGGCGCCAGCACGGCCGCCGCGGTTCCGAGCAGGCCAGGCGCAATATGGATCGGGTAGGATCGATCGCCCAGCGCGACATCAACGATCATGGCTGCCCCATTTCCCGGTTGGCGGCGGCCAGCGCGGTCACAATCGCCTCCACCGTTTCGTGATGCGGGCCGGGCTTGCTGCCCACCCGAATGCGCGCCTGCGCGTAAATCGGGTTGCGCACCGCTGCCAGCGCAGTGAGCACCTCGCCCGCATCCTTGCCCTTCAGCAGCGGGCGGGTGCCGCGCCGGCGCACGCGATCGACCAGCGTGGCGATATCGGCGTCCATCCATACGCAAAGCGTGCGTTCCTTGATCAGCGCGCGGGTCGCTTCGTTCATGAAAGCGCCGCCGCCTGTGGCAATCACCTTGGGGGTGCCGTCGATCAGGCGGGCGATCACCCGGCGTTCGCCATCGCGGAAATGCGCTTCGCCAAAGCGTTCGAACATTTCCGATATGGTCATGCCCGCCGCGGTCTCGATTTCGGTATCGGCATCAACAAAAGGCAGGCTCAGCCGCACGGCCAGCCGCTTGCCGATGCTGGACTTGCCGGAACCCATCAGCCCAACCAGCGTGACCGGCCGCTGGGCCGCCAGGGCCAGACGATCGGCCGCGCCCGAGGTTGTCGGAGGGGGGATTTTCGGGTCGCCGTCCATTGCGCTGCCCGCTATACACCGGCTTATGGGATGGGCAAGCAAACGCGCATTGATGAACGGTGCAGCCGTTGCGGCGGCTGTGGGCCTGTTGCTGGCAGCGCCGGCGGGCGGGCAGGATGCCGGCCAGAAAGCCGGGCCCAACCGCGATGCGCCCAAATCGCTGTTGCCGCCCGGCTTTGACACGCCGGCACCTGCGCCCGCCGCCGCACCAGCCCCCTTGTTGCCCGGTGCGAATGCGCCGCCGGTCGAATCCGCGCCCCCGCCCACGATTTCCGGTGAAGCCGCGCTGTTGCCCGAACAGATTGGCGACATGCCGCCACCCTATATTGCCGCCGGTGCCGCGCCGGCACTGGCGCCCGGTGCGCCAATCGGCATCATCGATGTGGATAGCGGCGGCCTTGAATCCGATGCGTTCAGCGGCAGCAACGGGCGTTTTCTGGCTGGGCTGGCCAACCGCATTCAGGGCCCGATTGCCTCGCGCTGGGTGGCCATTGCGGTGGGCCGGGCGCTGGCGTCGCGGGTGCCGGGGCCAGCGGGAATTGGCGATGGCGATTGGGTCGCGGCCCGCGCTGGCTTGCTGATGCGGATGGGCGCGATTGATCCGGCGCGGCGGCTGGTCGATGTGCTGCCCAACGAACGTTATACGCCGGCCACTTATCAGGTGGCGGGTGAGGTGTCGCTGGCGGCGGCCGATCTGGCCGGCCTGTGCCCGATTGCCGCCACCGGGCGGGCGTTATCCGATGATGTGATGTGGGATCTGGCCTGGGGCATGTGCGCCGCCATGGACGGGGACGACATCACGGCAGCCGGCGTGATCGATTCGGTGCGCGGCCGCAGAAGTGCAGTGCCGGCCTTTGATCTGCGGCTGGCCCAACGCGTGGTGGTGCTGGCCGGCGGTGCCGGGCGCGCCGACGGCATCAACTGGGCCGAGGAAGAAGGCCTGACTCCGTATCGTTATGGCGTGGCCAGTGCCGCCGGCGTGACGGTGCCAGCGGATCGGCTCAGCGCGTTGGGCCCGGCGCATCCGGGCTGGGTGGTGCGCAACGCCGGGGTGCCGGCGGCGACACGTTTTGCGCTGCTGCGGGCAGCAGCCGTGCTGGGCACATTGTCGGCCGAGGAACTGGCCAGCGGCGTGGCGGCACTGGCGCCGGCCGATGCCAGCGGCGGTTTCGCGGCCGACAGTCGCGCCGGCCGGCTGCGTGACGCCTTTACCGGCAGCGCGGCTGATCGGGCAGAAGCCATTGCGGCCATTGTCCGCGATGGCGGTGCCGATCCCTACGGCGCGCTGCTGGAAGCAGCAACGGCGGCGGCAGCCCTCAAGCCCGCTGCAGCCCAGGCCGCACAGGCCGATGTGATGATCGCGGTGCTGCTGGCCGCCGGCAACACGCGTGCAGCGCGGGCCTGGTGGCCGGTGGCACAACAGGCCGATGGCGAAGTTCGCGCCCGCGCGCAGGCGCTGCTGGCGGCGGGTGCCGGGGTGGTGATGGCGGCAGGCGATGTGAGCGACTGGCGCGCTGCTGCCAAGGCCAGCCCGCGCCGGCAGGCCATGCTGGTTGCCGCCTTGTCGGGTCTGGGTCAGGCCCGTGGCAGCGGCTGGAGCGGGTTGAAGGAAGACGGCGTGCGCCCGGTCAGCAATCGCTGGACGGCGGCGCTGGCCAGCGCGGCGCGGCGGCAGGCCGCGGGCGAAGTGGCGCTGTTGGCGGCGACCGGCCTGCAGGGCGGTTGGGCCGATGTGCCGCCCGCCCATGTCGAAGCGATCGTGGCGGCGTTTGTGGCGTGCGGCCGGGTGGCGGAGGCCCGGCTGATCGCGGCCGAAGCGGTAACTCGCAGCACATGATCACGGATCGCCAGGCCATCGCGCTGTTCCTCGACAGCCTGGCCAGCGAACGCGGTGCGGCCCGGAACACCATTCTCGCCTATGGCCGCGATCTGCGCCAGGCCAGCGAATGGCTGGGTGGCGGCCTGGCAGTAGCCGATGCGGCGGCGCTGGCGCGGTTGGCGCGGCAGTGGGCGCCGCTGGCCCGTGCCAGTGCGGCGCGCAAGGCCAGCGCGGTGCGGCAGTTCCTCAGCTTTCTGATGGCCGAACATCTGCGCGCCGATGATCCGGGCCGC
>NZ_JANPML010000377.1:0-2120 GCF_031422795.1 Sandarakinorhabdus sp. | reverse complement strand
CGAACGCTCTGGCGATGCACTGCTTACCAATCGGGCCGCACAATTTGCCGATCAGGGCCTTGGCAAGGCGTGGGAAACGCTGACGCCCGAACAGCAGAAACTGTGGAACGACAGCCTGCCGGCGCTGATCCACGAATTGCGCATGGGGCTGGCGGGTGGTGAAGGCATCGATGGCTGGGCCTATCCGCCGTTCAACATGGCGCTGTATGGCGAGGATGATGATCTGCGCGCCCGCGTCGCGCTCGGCGGCCTGGCGGCGCTGCCGCGTATCGAGGCGGTCTATGTTTCGGCCACCAAGGATGGCCAAGGCCGGCCGCTGACCGGCGACAAGAGCTGGCGGGTGAAGATCCCGGCCAATGTGCCGGTGGGCGGTTTCTGGTCGCTCACCTTGTATGAACAGACCCCCGATGGCCGGCTGTTCTTCGTTCCCAACGATCTGAACCGCTTCGCCGTGGGCGACCGGTCACAGCATCTGCGCCCCGAACGCGATGGCAGCATCGAATTGTTCGTGCAGGCGGGCAAGCCCAGCGGCGAGCGGGTGGTAAACTGGCTGCCCGCACCCAAGGGCAATTTCATACTGATGTTCCGGGCCTATCTGCCAGGCGCGCCGCTGCTTGATGGCTCGTTCCGCCTGCCGCCGGTTACCGAAGACGAGATAATTCCATGAGCAACGGCAAGGATACCGGGCGCGCCGGCAAGCATCTGTTTCTCGACATCCTCCATTCCGAGGGCGTGGAGATCATCTTCGGCAACCCCGGCACCACTGAATTGCCGCTGCTGGATGCCTTCGTGGTGGAAGATCGGCTGCGCTATGTGCTCGGCCTCAACGAAGTGGTGGTGATGGGCATGGCCGATGGCTGGGCGCAGGCCACGGGCAAGCTCGCGGTGTGCAACCTCCACGCCGCGCCGGGCCTGGGGAACGCCATGGGCATGCTCTACAACGCCGCCAAGGCTGGCGCGCCCATCCTGGTCACCGCTGGCCAGCAAGACATGAGCATCCGCCTGACCGAGCCGCTGTTGTGGGACGATCTGGCCACCATGGCCCGGCCGTTGTGCAAATGGTCGTTCGAAGTGAACAGCATCGAGGAACTGCCGCGCGCCGTGCGCCGGGCGGCCAAGGTGGCACTGACGGCGCCGACCGGCCCGGTGTTCCTGTCCATTCCCGGCGACGTGTTGACCGCCATCGCGCCTGACAGCCTCGACATTGGCGAGTCGACCCGCATCGGCGCCGCCCTGCGCGGGGATGCGAATGAAATCGCCAAGGCCGCCGCTTTGATCAGCGCCGCCGAAACCCCAGTGATCTTCGCCGGCGATTGCGTGGCCAACCGCGACGCCTTTGCCGAAATCGTGGCCTTTGCCGAGGCGGTGGGTGCGCCGGTCTACATGGAGGGCATGGCCAACCGCGCCGCTTTCCCGTCAAACCATCCGCTTTATGCCGGCACCGTGCCGCGCATGACCCCGGCGCTGCGCAGCGTCATGCAGAACCATGATCTGCTGATTTCCATCGGCGCTGACCTGCTGACGCAAAGCCAGGCCACCGGCGTGGAGGCGCTCGCGCCCGGCACCAAGGTCGTGCATCTGGATGATGAACCATGGCAGATCGGCAAGAATTTCGCCGCCACCGCTGCCATTCTGGGCTGCCCCAAGGCGACACTGCCGGAACTGACCGCGCTGGTGCAGGGCTGCGGTGCTGGCCGCCGGGCCGGCGTGGAAGCAAGGATCGCCGAAGCCAAGGCTGTCCTGTTCGCCAAGGCCGAAGCCGCGATGGACGCCAGCCCGATGGACCCGATGGCCGTGCTGAAGCGGCTGGGCGAGGTCATGCCCGATGATGCCATCATCATCGAGGAACTGCTGTCGTCCGGCATGAACACGGTGCGCCAGTTGCTGCCGGACACGCGTCCCGATTCATGGATCGGCATGAGCGGCGGCGGCATCGGTGTCGCCCTGCCCCAGGCCGCTGCCATACAATTGGCCAACCCCGGCCGCCCGGTGGTGGCGCTGACCGGCGATGGCAGCCTGATGTATTCCGCCGCCGCGCTGTGGACCTGCGCGCATTACAAGCTGCCGGTGATCACCATCGTGTTCAACAACAGCAGCTACCGCATCCTCAAGCAGCGCAC
>NZ_JANPML010000376.1:0-2322 GCF_031422795.1 Sandarakinorhabdus sp. | reverse complement strand
GCTTTTCGGTGCCCACACCGGCACTGGCCGACAGCGGCATTGCCTATCTGGTCATGTCGCAATCGCTGGTCGGCGTCGCCATGCTCCAGCTTTTCCTCTATCTCCAGCCGACGCTGCAATGCCCCGAACAACGGTTGTATCTTCACGCCACCGCCCTGACCTTTGCGCTCTCGATCCTGGTTTCGATCTCAATGCTGTCGATCAAGACCGCCGCATTCTACTGGTTTCTGATGGGGGTGATCATCGTCATGCCGCGCCCGCCGGAACTTGTGTCCGGCGGGCGGGGATGACGGGTCGGTTGGCGGGTGTCAGCCGAAATAGTTGATGACGGTGCCGCCCAGACCGTTGCTGGTTGCCTGGAACAATGACGCGTCGAAAACGCCGGGCATGTTGATCAGGAACGGCTTCAGCGCGCCGGCGCCATCCGGATCGATGGTCAGCACATTTTCGGCAAACGCAAAGGTAACGGCATCCGCGTTGACCACGTTGGTCAGCACAATGCTGTCGGCACCGGTGAAATCGGTGATCGTGTCGCCGGCAAAATTCTTGAAGCCGTCGCGGAAGATATCGGCGCCGTCACCGCCCGTGAGAGTATCGATACCAAGGCCGCCGGTGATGATGTCATTGTCGCCGCCACCGTTCAGCGTGTCGTTGCCGCCCAGGCCGATGATGGTATCGGCGCCTGCCGAACCGATGATCGTATCGCCCTGCGCACCGGCGTTGATGCTCTTGATGCCGATCAGCTGCACGAGGCTGAAATCGAGCGTGTCGGTGTCGGGCGAGCCGCCGATGGTGACATTGGTGCGGCCATCGGCGTCGATGATCTCGACCCCGGTGATCGATGCGATACCGATGCGGGCACCGTTGCTGCCAGCCTTGATCGTGTCGATGCCAGTACCGCCGTCATAGGCATCGAGCCCACCGTTGCCCACGACAAGGAAAATGTCGTTGCCAGCATCGCCAAACAGGAAATCATTGCCGGAACCGGCGACGATCGTGTCGTTGCCGTTGTTGCCATTGACGAAGTCCGACCCGGCGCCGCCATCAAGATAATCGTCGTCAAGGCCGCCGGTGATAATGTCGTCGCCCGAGGCCGTCAGGATCCGGTCGTTGCCGCCGCCGCCGTTGACGGTATCGGCGAACCGGGTGGCCGTGATCCTGTCATCGCCTTCGCCGCCGTTGATGGCAACGAAATCACCTTCGGTCACCAGAATGCCGGTGAGGTTGATGACATCGGCGGCAGCGGTCCCAGCGATCGAGACGTTGCCAAAGCCGCCGGCACTGATCTCTTCGATCTTGCTCAGCGAGCCGGTCGTCAGCGTGATGACGGCGTTTTCCTTGTTGGCGGTAACAAGGTCATAGCCAGCGCCGCCCAGATATTTGTTCGCGCCGCCGCCCGAAACGAGGAACGTGTCGTCGCCGTTACCGCCGTTGAGGATGTTGGTGCCACCAGCGCCGTCGATGATGTCATTGCCGTCGCCGCCGATCA
Source organism: Sandarakinorhabdus sp. (assembly GCF_031422795.1). GTDB lineage: Bacteria > Pseudomonadota > Alphaproteobacteria > Sphingomonadales > Sphingomonadaceae > Sandarakinorhabdus. The sequence goes on along the minus strand of NZ_JANPML010000376.1, from coordinate 833 downwards.
ACGAATCGTCGCCGGAGCCGCCAGTCACGACATCGTCGCTCGCCGTAGCGGTGATCGTCTGGCCACCGTTGCCGGCCTTGATTTCAACGATGCCGGTGAGAGCAATGGTCGAGAAATCATAGACCAGGCCGGCGCCATTCTGGATCAGCAGGCGAACATTGCCGAAGCTGCCAGCGGAAATGGCCTGGATATTGGCCAGGGTGCCGATGCCGATGTTGGCATTGTTGGCGCTCGCCTCGATCGTGTTCGTGCCAGTACCGCCATTGAAATTGTCGAAACCGGCGCCGGAGCCAACGCGGAAGACATCATTGCCTGCACCACCATCCAGCGTGTCGTTGCCGCCACCGCCGTTGATGACGTCATCTGCTGCCGATCCGATGATCGTATCGTTGCCAGCGCCGCCGTTGATCGACGTGATGTCGACGAGCAGGGTGTTGGTGAAATCGAGGAAATCGTCGCCGATCGAGCCGACAATGCTGACCGGGAAAAAGCCGCCCGCGTTGATTTCTTCAACGCCGGAGACAAAGCTCAACCCGATCGCGACATTGTTGGCTGTGGCGACAATCTTGTCATAGCCTTCGCCGCCGGTAACGCGGTCGACGCCTTCCTTGACGCCGACATTGAAAATGTCGTTGCCGCCCATGCCATCAAGCACATCATTGCCGAACCCGCCGACAAACGTGTCGTTGCCAGCATTGCCGGTCAGATTGTCGACTCCGCCCTTGCCGATGATCGTCCAATCTTCAGCCGTCGGAGCAACAAAAATGTCATTCCCAGTAGTTCCGGTAAAAGTAACCATGACTATATCCTCTGCAACAGTTGATGACAGCCAA
>NZ_JANPML010000375.1:0-6401 GCF_031422795.1 Sandarakinorhabdus sp. | reverse complement strand
ATTCGCTGAGCCGGTTCGGGCCCTTGGTGGTCGCGCGTTCCGGGTAGAGCGTTTCATAGACCACGGCATTTTCCAGCACGCGCTGCACATAATTGCGGGTTTCGGAAAACGGGATGCTCTCGATCCAGTCGATCATGTCAGATCCGCGCGGATCGCCGTTCAGGGCGATGAACCGCCGCACATTGCCCGGCCCGGCATTATAGGCCGCCACCGCCAGCGGCGCCGATCCGCCATAACTGGCGCGCAGCCGTTCGATGAAGCCGCTGCCTAACGTGACATTCCACACCGGGTCCTGCGTCAACCGACTGGCCGGGCTGGCGGGCAGGCCCATTTTCTGCGCCTGTTCAGCCGCCGTCGCAGGCACCAGCTGCATCAGGCCGAGCGCATTGGCGCTTGAACGGGCAGTACGATCGAACTGGCTTTCCTGCCGGGCGATGGCGTGGATGGTAGTGAACCGTGAGGCCAGCTCAGCGGGCAGTGGCAGCACCGGGAAGGCGACGGAAATCAACGCCAGTTCTGCCGTGCCGCGCGCCGCTTTGCCGGCATGCACGCCGGCATCGGGGCGGTTCAACGGCGCGGCGAGGCTCGCCACCAGTGCCGCACGCGCCGGGGTTTCGGCGGTATCGGCCAGTTGCTTCAGAAACAGGGTCTGGCGGCTGCGATCAACATCGGCCAGCGCAAACAGGGCGCGCACCCGGCCTTCCGCGCGGAAATTGCCGGCGGTGGCGGCGTCTGCGGCGGGCAGTGGGCGTCCCGTCAGCGCCAGCGGCTGGCCCAGTCGTTCGCTGGCCAATTGGCCATAGAAATAATCCGGATGGCGGGCGGCGGCGGCGTAATATTGCCGGGACAGGTCGCGCTGGCCGGCAGCATCGGCGGCGCGGCCGGCCCAGTAATCGCCGCGGGCCTGGCTGATCGGCGATTGCGCCACGGCGCGGGCGGCGCGGAAATGGGTCAGGGCTTGTGCGGGCTGGTTCAGCTTGCGCAGCGCAATCCAGCCGGCCAGCCATTCGGTGTCCAGCAGATGGGCGCGCTCTGCGAGTGGGCGTGCCGCCATGCGGGCCGCATCCAATCCGTGACCGGCCAGCACGGCCCGCGCCCGTTCCACATTGCCCGCCCGCCACAACGCGCGCCCGATATCGAGCCGCGATTTCAGCCAGCTTTCCTGGCCGGTGGTGATTGGCCCGCCAGCGATCCGCGCCGTGACGGGGCCAGCCAGCAGCGCATGGCCTTCGGCGGCGCGGCCAGCCCGGATCAACCACCTCGCTTCGTCCAGCACCAGCCCGGCTTCGCGCCGCAGCCGTTCCGGCACCACGCCCAGCCGCGCTGCCACATCGGGCGCATTGCGCTGCACGGCGATCCGCGCCAGCGCCCACAGGCGGGTATCGGTATCAACCCGGGCCAGCATGCGAGCCGCCGGCGTGATGCGATTGGCCCACAGCAGCCGATCCATGCGGCCGGCATGATCTTCGGGCCGCAAACGGTCACCGAATTTGGCCAGCAGCCGGGTTTCCTGTACTTCGTCGAGGCCTGCCGAATCCCAGGCATCGCGGGCCCAGCTGGCGGCGGCGGTTTGCCCGGTGGCCGCCAAGCCTTCCGCGTAACGCCATTTGCCTTCGGCAGTGATCGGCGGCAGCCGGCCGAAATGGCGCACGATCTGATCGGCCGGCGTTTCATCGCTGATGCTGCGCTCGGCCAGCCGGCGGATGGTGGAGACCGCCGGCCAATCGGTGTGGCCAGCCAGAAAGGCAGCATAGTCGGCAAAGCTGCCTTTAAAGGAGTCACGCCGCAGCCGGTCCCACGTCACCACCTCGTCCAGCACTGGAACCGTCTGTCCGCCGGTCAGCGGCGCACCGGAAAGCTGGGCAAAACGCCCGCTGTCATTGTCGGCAAGCCTTGCCTGATAGCGGGCGATGGTGGCGGCATCGAGCGATTGGGCGGCTGCCGGCGCCGCCATGCAAATGACGGCCACGACGGCAATGCTGGACAGGGTGGCCCACCGGCTTCTATTGCGCGCGTTGTACATGCCGACCGTGATAGGGTGCGGCAGAGGAACGGGCAATGAACGACTTTGGGAATGGATTGAATATCAAGGGATCAATTCCGGCGCTGGTCACCCCGTTCAAGAACGGCGCGGTGGATCTCGACGCGTTTGCGGCCCATGTCGAATGGCAGATCGCGCAAGGCAGCCACGGCCTGGTGCCGGTGGGCACCACGGGGGAATCGCCGACGCTGGCCAATGATGAACATTATGCCGTGATCAGCGCTTGCGTGGAGGCAGCGGCAGGGCGCGTGCCGGTGATCGCTGGTTGCGGCAGCAACGATACGCGCACGGCGCTGGCGCATCTGGCGCACGCTGAAAAAGTGGGCGCCGATGCCGCGCTGATCGTTGTGCCGTATTACAACAAGCCCAGCCAGGCCGGGCTGATCGCGCATTTCACCGCCCTGCACGATGCCACGCGCCTGCCGATCATTCTGTATAACGTGCCGGGGCGCACGGTCGCCGATATCAGTGTCGAGACGATTGCCGTGCTGGCCCGGCTGCCGCGCATCATCGGCGTGAAGGATGCCACCGGCAACATCGCCCGCGTCGCCCAGCAGCGGCTCGCCTGCGGCCCGGATTTCATCCAGCTTTCGGGCAATGATGATATGGCCATCGGTTTCAACGCGCACGGCGGCGTGGGGGCGATTTCGGTGACGGCCAACGTGGCGCCGCGGCTGTTTGCCCAGCTGCAGGAAGCGACGCTGCGCGGTGACTATGCCGCTGCCCTGGCCATCAACGATCGGCTGCAGCCATTGCATGCTGCGTTGTTCAGCGATTCGTCGCCCGGCCCGACCAAATATGCGCTGCACCGGCTGGGCCGCATGTCGGCCGAAGTGCGCCTGCCGATCATCGAACCGTCGGCTGCATCAAAGGCCGCGGTGGATGCCGCGCTTGCCCACGCCGGGCTGCTGTAATGGCCCGGCCAAAGCCTGAAGTTGGGGTAAAGACGAACACGGTCGCTGAGAACCGGCGGGCGCGCTTTGAATATTATATCGAGGATGTGGTGGAAGCCGGCATCATGCTGACCGGCACCGAAGTGAAATCGCTGCGTAAGGGCCAGGCCAGTATCGCGGAAAGTTTTGCCGAGGTGAAGGATGGCCAGATGTGGCTGATCAACGCCACGATCCAGGTGTTTTCCCACGGCAACATCTTCAATCACGAACCGAAACGGCCGCGCAAACTGCTGATGCACGCGCGGGAAATCGAAAAGATGGAAACCGCGGTGAACCGTCAAGGCATGACGATCGTGCCTCTCACCCTCTATTTCAACCGCACCGGGCGGGCCAAGATCGAAATCGCGCTGGGCAAGGGCAAGAAGCTGCACGACAAGCGGGAAACGTCGAAGGAACGCGACTGGCAGCGCGACAAGGCGCGGCTGCTCAGGGATCGCGGCTGAGGAGAGTCCGATGGCAGAGGGCAAGGGCAAAAGCGTTCGGGACAAGCTTGTCGCCATCAAGCAGGCTTGGGCCGAGAGCGGCCGCTTGCTCACCGGCAAAAGCGATCCGGATCACGCCCACCGCCTGCCGCCCGGCCAGCGCCTGGTCACCAATTGGCCCGTGCTCGATCTGGGTGTGAAGCCCGATATCGGCAAGGATGAGTGGCGGCTGACCGTGGATGGGGCGGTCGCCAATCCCGTCATCTGGGATTGGGCGGCCTACAAGGCCCAGCCACAGATCGACGATGTGTCCGACATTCACTGCGTCACGCAATGGTCGCGCTTCGATAATCGCTGGTCGGGCGTTGCCACCAGCCAGTTGCTCAGCGTGGTGCAACCGTTGCCACAGGCCAATGTTGTCGTGCTGCATGGCGCCGATGGGTACACCACCAACGTCACGCTGGAGCGTTTTGCCGGCGATGATTGCCTGATCGCCCATGGCCATGATGGTGTGCCGCTGTCGCGCGAGCACGGTGGCCCGGTGCGGGCGATCATCCCGCGCTGGTATTTCTGGAAATCGGCCAAATGGCTGACCCGCATCGAAGTTCTGGCCGTGGACAAACCGGGCTTCTGGGAGCTACGAGGATATCACAACGACGGCGATCCTTGGACGGAGCAGCGCTATAACTGAATCCGACGCCCCTGCAGCCGTGAATGACTGGATGAAATTCCAGCCCGTCAGAACTGCCTGGCCTGCGCCCTTTGCCGAAGGGCTGGCCAGCCCGTGGATCGGCTCGCTGCTGATGAATTTGCCGATCGCGCTGGCGCTGCTCGATTCCTCGGGCCGGATCATTTCCGGCAATGATGCCATGCAGGCCACCGCTGGCACCGGCTGGCGCCCCGGCATGCGCCCGGAAGCCATGGTGGTGGGCGATGATGCCGGCATGTTGTCGCGCGCCGTTGCCGACGTGCTGGCCGGTGGGGAGCCGCAGGTGTTGCGCCTCGCGTTGGCAGAACGCCCCGATGAAGTGCGCGATATCAATGTGATGTCCACGCCGTCCGGCTATGGCGCCTCGGCCCTGGTGGTGATGCGCGACATCCGCGAACAGATAAGGCTGGAAGCGCAGGTTGCTGCCGTCACCCGGCTGCAGGCGGTTGGCCAACTGGCCGGCGGGGTGGCGCATGATTTCAACAATCTGCTCACGGCCATCCTGGGCCATGCCGAACAATTGCTGGAACGCTTTCCCGGTCCTGGCCCCGATTCAGGCCCCGATTCCAGCCCCGAACATGATGCCGTGGCCGAAATTCTTCACAACGGCAAACGCGGGGCCAATCTGGTGGCGCAGTTGCTGGCCTTTGCCCGCCAGCAGCCGCAGAATCGGCAATTGCTGTGCATTCGCGAACTGGTGCAGGGGCTGCGGCCGTTGCTGGTCAAATTGCTTGGCCCGGCGATCGAATTGGATATCACCGCGGCGCCGGGGCTGTTCTTTGTTCGGGCCGATCCGGGCCAGTTGGAACAGGTCATCGTCAATCTGGCCGTCAATGCCCGCGATGCCATGGAAGGCAATGGCCGCTTGGTGATCAACATCGCCGATGTGCTGCGCCGTGATGTGGCCGGGTTGGGCCATGCCATGATGCCGGCCATCGATTTTGTTTCGATCGATGTCAGCGATACCGGCAGCGGCATTCCGCCCGATATTGCGGCCAAGATCTTCGAACCCTTTTTTACCACCAAGCCGCTGGGGCAGGGCACCGGCCTCGGCCTGTCCACCGTGTATGGCATCGTGAAGCAATCGGATGGCTATATCTTTGCCAAACCGGGGCCAGGCGGACGCGGCACCACTTTCTCGCTCTATCTGCCGGGCCGGCCGCAGCCAGCGGCGGTCGTGGCCGATCGCGCCGTGGTTGAAGTGCCGCCAGAACCGATTGCCGCCGGCCGCCGCGTGCTGCTGGTCGAAGACGAACCGTCGGTGCGGGCGGTGTTTGCCCGCGGCCTCGAACGCAAGGGCTGTGTGGTGACCACTGCCGGCGATGCCATGGTGGCGCTGGCCATCCTGCGGGACGGGCAAGTTTTTGACGTGCTGGTTTCCGACGTGATGATGCCGGGCATCGACGGTGTCGAACTTGCCTTCGAAGCGGCCAGGATGTGGCCGCAGATGGGCATCGTGTTGATGTCCGGCTATGCCGAACTGCCGCGCCACCGCGAAGCCGACGCACGCGGAATCCGCTTTCTGGCCAAGCCTTTCGCGCTGGCCGAACTGGTTGCGGCCATCGCCACCGCCCAACCTCTGAAGGGCTGAACCGACAAAATCGCCCGCGAAATGTTCGCCACTTGTTCTCATGGAACAATTGGGGTACATCAAAAGCCGTTGACGAATTTGTATGGCGGCTTCAGGGAAGGGATCGGGTCATGGCATCTGCTCTAAAAGTGGTGGAATCGGGAATGGATCGGCAAAAAGCACTCGAAGCGGCTCTGGCCCAGATTGACCGTGCGTTCGGCAAGGGCTCGGTGATGAAGCTCGGCCAGCGCGACGCGATGGAGATCGAGTCGATTTCGACTGGCTCTTTGGGTCTCGACATCGCGCTTGGTATCGGCGGCCTGCCGCGCGGCCGTGTTGTGGAAATCTACGGGCCGGAAAGCTCGGGCAAAACGACGCTGGCACTGCACGTCATTGCCGAAGCCCAGCGGAATGGTGGCACCGCGGCGTTTGTCGATGCCGAACACGCGCTCGATCCGGTCTATGCCAAGAAACTTGGCGTCAACATCGACGAACTGATCGTCTCGCAGCCCGATACCGGCGAACAGGCGCTGGAAATCGTCGACACGCTGGTGCGGTCGAACGCTATCGACGTTCTGGTGATTGATTCGGTGGCCGCGCTGGTGCCGCGCGCCGAAATCGAAGGCGAAATGGGTGATAGCCATGTGGGCCTGCAGGCCCGCCTGATGTCGCAGTCGCTGCGCAAGCTCACCGGTTCGATCAGCCG
>NZ_JANPML010000374.1:0-2438 GCF_031422795.1 Sandarakinorhabdus sp. | reverse complement strand
GGCGAGTGCGTTGTCCGCCCCTGGAAGCGCGAAATATTTTTGGTTGGTGCGCATGGTGAGCACGATCACTTCACGCGGCACCGACAGGAAATCGGGATCGAAGCGGCCGAGCAACGGCACCGGCCATTCGGTGAGGCCGGCGTTTTCGGCGACCAGGCCGTCATCCGGGATCAGCAAAAGGCCAGCTTCGGCGGCCAGTTCGGCCGCGCGCGTCGCAATGATCTGGCGGCGCTCGGCGGCTGAGGCCAGCACGCGGGCGGCGCGCAACTGATCGAGGTAGTTGGCGGCGCTGGTGATGGTCAGCACGCCGGGTGCATGGACGCGGTGGCCTCGCGTGTCGCGGCCCGACGTGATGCCATGCGCTTCACAGGCCACCACGTCGCCATCGAGCAGCGCCACGATGCCGGTGAGCGGCCGCACCCAGCGCGGCGCGGCGGTCGATTGGCTGGCGGCGCCCCACCGCATCGATTTGGGCCAGGCGAAATCGCGCACGATCTGCGGGATCACGTCGGCAATGATGGCCGACGCGGTGCGGCCTTCGCGGCGCAGCACGGCGAACAGCACGATGCCCTTGCCAGTGTCGCGCTCTTCCAGCTGGTCACGGGTCAGGCCGGTCTTTTTCAGGAAGCCTTCGATGGCCTGTGGCGGCGCGCTGGCCGCCGGGCCCTTCACTTCCTCGGCGCTGCCTTCGCTGGCTGGGGCGACATCCTCGGCAATCAGCCACAGCCGGCGCGGGGTGGCGTCTGCCGTCACCGCACCATGGGCGAGGCCGGCAGATTTCAGCGCATCCACAAAACGCGTGCGCAGCTGGTCAGCCGCCGCCGCCTGCATCCGCGCCGGGATTTCTTCGGACTGGAGCTCAAGCAGGAACTTCATTTGCCTTGCTCCACCCAGCAATCCGCCACCGCCTTCACCAGATCGCGCACGCGGCCGATATAGGCTTGGCGTTCCGCCACCGAAATCACGCCGCGCGCGTTCAACAGGTTGAACAAATGGCTGGCCTTGATCGCCTGATCATAGGCCGGCAGCGGCAAATTTCGGGCCACCAACGCCCGGCATTCGTCAGACACGTCCTTGAAATGCTGGAACAGTTTCTCGGTGTTGGCAGCCTCGAAATTATAGGCGCTGAACTGCTGTTCGTTCTTCAGGAACACGTCGCCATAGCTGACGCCGCTATCATTATAGGCCAGATCGTAAATGCTCTCGACGCCCTGGATATACATGGCGAGCCGTTCCAGCCCATAGGTCAACTCACCCGCCACCGGCGCGCAATCATGGCCGGCCACCTGCTGGAAATAGGTGAACTGGCTCACCTCCATGCCGTCGCACCAGACTTCCCAGCCCAGGCCCCAAGCGCCCAGCGTCGGGCTTTCCCAATCATCTTCAACAAAGCGGATATCGTGCCGGGCGCGATCAATGCCGATGGCATCAAGGCTGCCGAGATACAGCCCGATCAGATCATCCGGGCTGGGCTTCATGATCACCTGGAACTGGTAATAATGCTGCAGCCGGTTGGGGTTTTCGCCATAGCGGCCATCCGACGGCCGCCGGCTGGGCTGCACATAACAGGCGTTCCAATGATCGGGCCCCATGCTGCGCAGCGTGGTGGCCGGGTGGAACGTGCCGGCCCCCACCTCCAGATCATGGGGTTGCAGGATCACGCAGCCCTTGGCGCCCCAATATTGCTGGAGCGCAAGGATCATCGACTGGAAAGAAAGGGGCTTGCTCACACTGTGGCCCTTAGCGGGCGCGGGCTGACGAGGTCAATCAGCGACGAGCCAATCAAGGATCGCCTTGTCATCCGCCGGGTCGATCGGCGCGCCATAAACCACCCGCATCTTGGTGATGGTTTCGCCCCATTGCACCCGGCTCAGGCGCGGCTGCGCGGTGATCATGGCCGCCGAATGGCAGGCGAGGCAATTGCCGTTGGCGGCATCGGCCGACACGCCATAGCGTTCGGGCAGCAGGCCTTCGGCATCGGGCAGTTCTACAGACAGGCGTTTTGTCGGAGGGGCGGCAGCGATGAGGGCCAAGGCGGCAAGAGCGAGAACCAGGCGCATCAGGCGATCTCCACGCGGACTGGATCGACACCGGCACGGTTGTAGCCGGACGGGTTCCAGTTCTGGGTGAGTGGCTGCGACACTCCGGAGACATTGGTGGCCCGGGCCATGATGACATGCTTGCCCGGCCCCAGCGCCAGCCCGCCACGGAACCTCCGGAAACTGTAGCGCCCATGATCCGGCCCCAGCTGTGCCGGCACCCAGTTGCGGCCACCGTCGGCGGAAAGCTCCACGGTGTTGACGCCTTGGTCGCCGCCCAGCGCGACGCCTTGCACCGGTGTGAAGCTGCGCGGCGGCAGCTTGGCGCCATCGGCGATATTGGTGATGATGGCGCGGGGTCGCATCACGCTCACCGGCGCACGCGGGCCAGCCGGCCCA
>NZ_JANPML010000373.1:0-7281 GCF_031422795.1 Sandarakinorhabdus sp. | reverse complement strand
GCCGATGCACAGCGCGGCGACCCCGCGTTTGCCGCCGGTTTGTTGCAGCGCCGCCAGCAGAGTCGCCACGATGCGCGCGCCCGATGCGCCGATGGGGTGGCCCAGCGCACAAGCCCCGCCGTGGATGTTGAGCTTGTCGTGGGGGATGGCCAGATCATGCATGGCGATCATCGCCACCGCCGCAAACGCCTCGTTCACTTCAAACAGGTCGACATCCGCCACCGTCCAGCCGGCCTTGGCCAGAACTTTGCGGATCGCCGGCACCGGCGCCGTGGTGAACTTGGCCGGCTCATGCGCGTGGGCGGCATGGGCGACGATGCGCGCTTGCACTTGCAGCCCCTGCGCGTCGGCGACGCTTTGGCGCGTCAGCACCAGCGCCGCTGCGCCATCGCTGATCGAGGAGGCATTGGCCGCCGTGATGGTGCCATCCCTGGCAAACGCCGGCTTCAACGTCGGGATCTTGTCCGGCCGGGCCTTGCCGGGCTGTTCGTCGGTGTCGATCACCACATCGCCGCCGCGCGCGGCAATGGTGACCGGCGTGATCTCGCCAGCGAAAGCACCACTGGCAATCGCCGCCTGCGCACGGCCCAGGCTGGCGATGGCAAACGCATCCTGCGCCTCCCGCGTGAACTGGTAATCGCGCGCGCTCTCCTCGGCGAAACTGCCCATCAACCGGCCAGGGTCATAGGCATCCTCCAGCCCATCCAGATACATCGAATCCTTGATGGCATCATGGCCGATCCGCGCGCCGCCGCGATGCTTCAACAGCAGATAAGGCGCGTTGGTCATGCTCTCCATGCCGCCCGCGATGATCACACTGGCACTGCCCGCAACCAACGCATCATGCGCCATGATCATCGCCTGCATGCCGCTGCCACACATCTTGTTGATGGTCACCGCCTCCACGTGGCTCGGCAACCCGGCCCCCAACGCCGCCTGCCGCGCCGGCGCCTGGCCCAACCCACCCGGCAACACACACCCCATCACGATCTGATCCACGGCCATCGGCGAAACCCCCGCCCGCGCCACCGCCGCCTGCACCGCCGCCGCGCCCAACTCGGTCGCCTTCAAACCCGAAAGCGCGCCCTGGAAACCGCCCATCGGGGTGCGGGCGTAACTGGCGATGACGACGGGATCGGACATGGGGGCGTACTCCGGTTGCTGTGAGCGCCTTTTACGAGGGTGAGGTTTCGGGAGGAAGGGAGAAAGCGGGCCTCCGGCGGGCAGGGTCGCAGACCCTGCACCCGTTTGTTTTCGGGCTAAATCGTGGACAAGAACGTCATATCGATGCTGACCTCTTCTGATCGCACCTCGCGAACAGTGACGCCAAGTTGCCGCTCCTTCAGGAGGTCGCACAGGAGTTCCCCGTCAACTAAGTCGATCGCAGGAGCGCCGTCTCTTGTCGCCTCACGTCTAGCATCGGCTGTAAAACTACCAGTGGTAATAATTAGCCCTTTGTCGGCACGTCCCTGCATTGCGCCTCGAAAATCGCGCACGATTGGTGAGGAGACAGCGCCTGCGTACCGCTTGCACTGAAACAAAACCTGGAATGAAATCAGATTCATGCGAAGAACGCCGACCCCGTCGATTCCGCCATCCGCAGATTTGCCTGTAACTTCCACTTTGACGAAACCGCTTTCACGAAGAAGCCTCTGGCAGAGCCGCTCGAATGCGGTCGGGTCCATGACCTTAAGCGCTGAAAGCAACTCATCCCGCCAATCGCCAACGTCTTCAGTCGTAGCTGCGGCTTCAAACGAAAGCTCGTCTGGCGATATTTCCTCCGCAGCGCTTGCGTCTGATGCCGCCTTACGCCGGGCATTATACTCGCGTACCGCTGCCGCCACTCCGGTATGGATGGCCGCTTCACCGGCCGAGAGCGCATTTCGGCCGCTTTCAGTTAGCAACCAGACACCCCGGCGCTCATTTGCTAAGAAGCCAGCCACTTTTAAATAGCTGCGGGCCCAAGCCATCTTATTGAGGATAATCGGCGTTCCGCTTTTTTCGTGGGCTTCGGCTAGATCAGCGTCGTTGAACGCGAACTCGTCAACTAGCCGCTGCTCCATCTCCTCAATTGATGCCGATCCGCCTAACGCCTCAAGCAGGCGAAGGATTGGCAGATAAAAATCGTCTTTGCGGAGTTGTTGCACGTTCATCGACAAGAGCATCCCATTTTCGCTGCGATTATCAGGATGGCTCGCGTCTTTGCAATCAAAAGACGGGAACCAAATGCCCGACGTTAGCGCTCATACGGCTGATAGCTGGAATTCGGCTTCCCTTTCCGAACCATCCACTAAGCTCTGGCCAAAAACAAACGGGTGCAGGGTCTGCGACCCTGCCCGCCGGAGGCCCCCACTTCTCACTTCACACGAAATCCCCCACCGCCCGGCTCCACCGCTTCGCCGCCAGTTGAGGCCGCGCCGCGATGGCTTTCTTCAGGGTCGCCTTGCGCCCATCCCATTGCGGGGCGCCGATGGCGATCAGTTTGGCCAGCGGGGTGGGGCTGGCCAAGGCTTCGGCGACGAGGGGCCAGGTCATCTTGCCGCCGCGGCCGTGGTGCAGGATATCGGCGATCACCAGGCATTGATCGGCGGGGCGGCCATCGATGCCGACGCGTTTGTCGGCGCGGGCCATGAAGCTGCGGTAGCTGGCGACCATGGTGCTCACCTGGGCGTCGCGGGCGCTGGCGTGGTGGGTGGCCCAGTGGATCAGCTTGGCGGCGGCGATCACCTCGGCGTCTTCCACTTCGTCCAGGGTGGGGTTGAGGTAGCGCATCAGGGGCTCGGTGGAGGTGGCGCTTTCCAGGGGGGACAGGCCGGCATCGGTGACGCGGTGGATGCGGCCGCCGGCCAGTTCGAGGTGGGGGAAATAATCGTCTGCCTCTGGCCGCGCCAGGAGCGCGCGCAGCATCTTCACGAAATCGCCATCCGGCACGTGCGCGGCGAACTGGCCAAAGCCGAAGGTGAAACCGGCCGAATCATAGCTGTTCAGCGTGAGGAAGCTGCGGCCTTCGCAGATCGCGGTCGGCTCGATGAAATCGGCCCAGAAACCGTGGCCGCTGGCAAAATCCGCCGCCGTGTAGAACAAGGGCGTGAGCGGGCTGCCGCCGAAGATGTTGTACAGCCCGATATTGCCGCCATACGGCACCCGCCGGCCAACGAAGAACCGCTGCCCATCGGCGCGGGCGAAGAAATTGTTGGCAGTGCGTTCGATCTGGAAATTGATCGGCATGATGCGTTTTGCTCCTTGCTGGCGATCAACTGCGGCGGCGGGGCCAATTATATCCCAAATAAAGCGGTTGAGGGAGTTGCATTGCGCCACAACTGGGATATGTTTGGCTCCGGGTCGTAAACAGGGGTGCGGTGCATGCGTGCGATCCTCCTTTGTGCGTCGGCCGCACTCGTGCTCGCCGGCTGCACGGCGAACGACAATAGTATTCATCGCAATATCTTGCTGCCAAAAGCGCGGGCTTCCGTGCAATCCGTTGACGCGAAACAGCGATTTCTGATCGCGGTACCGGTAACCAGCACGGTTGAGGCGGAAGGGCCAGCACGCACTGAACCAGTCAAGACATCCGAACTTGTGCCCGGAGCCGACGGCAAGCCTGCCACCTCCGTTACGAAAGAGGTGATTTCCACCCACGCTGGTGCCAAGTCGACAACAACTACCAGCTATCGCTATTGCGCTGAACCTTCCCCAGATGTGTTCTCCGTTTATGCCAACAGTGCCGCGGCCAATGCCGGCGTGGAAGAAGGCGCGGCTGCCGGGCCATTGTCTGTGTTGTTCGGTTTCAGCGGCAGTTCGGCCGAGCAGGGCAGCACTATTGCCCGAACGCAGACGATCAATCTGTTGAAGGAGGTCATGTACCGCACCTGCGAACGCTATGCCAATGGCGGGATCGGTCCGCTTGAACTTGGCGTGCAGGCGATACGCGACCAGCGTCTGATCATTGCGGCTTTGGCCATCGAGCAGTTGACGGGCGCTGTTGTTACCAAACCCACCATCATCGGCGCTGCGGGATCGGCCGGCACCGGCGCCGATGCTGCCGGCGCGGTGGTTGCCATCGACAAGGCGTTCACTGAAAAAGTGAAGGCTGATGCGGCGCTTGAAAAGGCGCAAGCCAAATTGACCAAAGCCGATGGCGAGAAGAAGCTCTGTCAGCCGGCTGACAAGCGCCCCGAAGGCGAAGAAAAGCCAACCGAAGAGCAGACCAAGGCTTGTGAAGCGGCGGCTGGCGAAGTGGACAAGGCCAAGACTGCAGCTGCCGTGGCCGCGACCCGTGTCAATCTGCTGGCCGATGCTGCCAAGAGCGGCGGACCGATCACGGCTGCAATGACGAATCTGCTCGCCGTTCAGGGCGCCGGCGGGATCGATACAGCCGACACCAGCCATGTGAAGGACGTTGCCGACGTGGTGCAGTACATCGTGAAGGCCAATTATGACGCCTCTGAACTGGAATTGCTCTGCATTAAGGCATTTGATCCCGGCGGTGGGCGCTCGCCCATCGGAGCCTTGGTTGAATCGTGCAAGTTATATTTTGAGGCCCGGATAAGTGAAGGAACGGCAAAGGCTAATGCGAATGAAGATGTATTTTCTGCGTTTGCCGCTGCGTCTCGAAATGAAAATAGGTCAACTATTTCAAGGCAAGATACAATCGAGTTATTGCGGCGACAAAGAATAGATGATTTTGAGAAGTTCGAAAAATCGAATATTGATCAGAAGAATGGTCGAATTGAAAGAGCAAAATCTGCATCTCCAAGTAGTGCATTGACTATTGAAAAATTAAAAACTGCGGACAAAAATGAATCATTTAGAATCTGGGGTCTTTTATCCCGAAAAATAAGGCAAATATTAAGTGGAGAATTATAATGAAGAGGGCAATATTTTTGGCTGATAAGAGCGAGGATCGGCTTGTGACGCGTGCGCTGTTGGCTTCGGCTGTGATTGTCAGTGGTCCCCATCTGGTCAACGGGGTCATGTCAGACATCAGTGATGCATTTATCAACCCGCCGGCTCCAGATGATGTTGTAGAATGGGATTTTGGAGCCGCTGAGTTGGGCGACCAAATATGGATCGCGCTCGCAATGAGGATCGACCCGTAAGATCGATCTACGCCGTCCGCGAAACGGTTGGACCGCTGCCGATGTGCAACATTTCCTCCACCCCATCGCGAATCCGGAACACCGTGCCTTGCGGTGCGCGCGGGGCGACGGGGATGCCGTGCCAGTCTTCGCCGCCCACCAAAATCCCGCGCAGTACGCTGGCGGTGATGCCGTGGCTGATCACCAGTGCCGGGCGGCTATGGTCGAGCTCGGCCAGCCAGTGGTTCAAGCGGTCGGCGATTGCCGGGAACCATTCGCCGTTCGGCGGGGCTTCAGTGAACAGGCCGCGTTCGGCGTCCACAATGGGGCGGCCGAGTTCGGCGACGATGTCGTGATACCAGCGGCCTTCCCAATCGCCGACGTCGATTTCCAGTAGCCGCTCGTCCTTGCGCCAATCGAAGAAACTCAGCCCAAGATGCTCGCCGATGATGGCGGCGGTCTGCTGGGTGCGGCCGGAGGGGGAAACCCACAGATCGAGATCGGGTGCTTCGCCCAGGGTTTCGCGCAGGGCGGCGCCCATGGCTTCGGCCTGGGCGATGCCGCTGCGGGTGAGGGGCGTGTGCGCCATGTGGCCCTGCATGCGGGCGGCGGCGTTGAACACGGTTTCGGCGTGGCGGGCGAGAATCAGATCCATGGTTCATCCTTTGCCGATTTCGGCGCACATCGCCACTACCACCCTGCGCGTTAATGGCTATAGTGCGCCCAACTGCACCATATCGTTACAGGGATCAGAATGAAGGCCACCGTTGAGCGCGCAACCCTGCTGAAGTGCCTGGGCCATATCCAGTCGGTGGTGGAACGTCGCAACACCATTCCGATCCTTTCGAACGTGCTGATCGAGGCGCGCGCCGATGGCCTGCGTTTTATGGCGACCGATCTTGATCTGCAGGTGGTGGAAAATATCCCCGCTGCGATCGATCTGAACGGTGCCACCACGGTTTCGGCCCACACGCTGTTCGAAATCGTGCGCAAGTTGCCGGAAGGTTCGCAGGTTGAACTGGCCGTTTCGGGTGACCGCATGAGCGTGAATGCCGGCCGCAGCCGCTTCAGCCTGGCCACGCTGAAGCGCGATGATTTCCCGGTGATCGCCGAAACCGATCTGCCGGTCCGCTTCACGCTTTCGGCCGGTGAGCTGAAGGAACTGATCGACGCGGTGAAATTTGCGATTTCCACCGAGGAAACGCGCTATTATCTGAACGGCATCTATCTGCATGCCACCACCGGCCCGTCGCCGAAGCTGCGCGGTGTGGCCACCGATGGCCACCGCCTGGCCCGGATCGAGCTTGATCTGCCGGCCGGCGCGGCCGACATGCCGGGCGTGATCGTGCCGCGCAAATGCGTCAACGAAGTGCGCAAGCTGCTCGATGAAATGGCCGCCGATGCACCGGTGGAGATCGGCCTGTCGCCCGCAAAAGTCCGGTTCCGCTTCTCGGCGGATTCAACGCTGACCAGCAAGCTGATCGACGGCACGTTCCCGGATTACACCCGCGTCATCCCGACCGCGAACGACAAATTGCTGAAGATTGACACGCGCAGCCTGGCCGAAGGTGTGGACCGTGTGGCCGCCATCGCCACCACCGAAAAGACCCGCGCCGTGAAGCTGGCGTTGAGCCGCGACAAGGTCACCCTGTCGGTCACCAGCCCGGAAAACGGCACTGCATCCGAAGAAGTGCCGGCCGACTATGCTGCGGCCGATATCGAGGTGGGCTTCAACTATCGCTATCTGCTCGATATCCTGGGCCAGGTCGGCAGCGATCTGGTGGATGTGCATCTGGCTGATGCCTCGGCCCCGACGCTGATCTGTGAGAGCGATGACGCCAAGGCGCTGTATGTGCTGATGCCGATGCGTGTGTGAAGCGAGGCGGCTGTAAACAGTAGCACTGTTTGCAGACTCGCCGAGCGAGCGGCCAGCGACCGAAAAGGGCGGCCTCGTCGGCCGCCTTTTTCGTGTCGTCTGACGGCGCGGCTCCGCCGCGCTCATTCTTTCGGTCTCTTCTTCCCCGAAAGCGGACCCGGCGGCTTTGCCGCCGGCCGCCTCAGTGCTGGCCCGTCCGTTCCGCTAGGATATGCTGCACCGTCGGCTGCATGCGCGCGTTATAGCGGGCCAGCACCGGGTGTTCGCCGCCGGCACAGAAATGCGTGATCAGGTCGCGCCCGGTCCAGTAATGCAGGGCATAGCCGG
>NZ_JANPML010000372.1:0-7476 GCF_031422795.1 Sandarakinorhabdus sp. | reverse complement strand
CTGGACGGCCTGATGGACAAGGCCGCGTATGACGCGTTTGTCGCCAGCCTGTAGTCGAAGGGCTTCTTTCCCCGCTTTGCGGTTGTCGCCTCGGCGTTACAGGCTGCCGAAGGCCAGTGGATCGCCGATTATGTCCGTATCCGTTTTTCCGCTCATCTCCCGGAGTAAGAAAATTGCGTTATCTCCCACTCTCCACGGCTGACCGTTCAGCCATGCTGGCCACCATCGGTGCCGCCAGTGTCGACGACCTGTTCAGCGATGTGCCCGCCGAGGCTGTGCTTGATGGCCCCATCGCCGGCCTGCCCAATCACGCCAGCGAAATGGCCGTCGAGCGCGCGCTGGTGAAGATGGCCGGCAAGAACAAGACCGCCAGCACCAATCCCTTCTTTGTGGGCTGCGGCGCCTACAAGCATCATGTGCCGGCCAGCGTCGACATGGTCATCCAGCG
The DNA here is from genome assembly GCF_031422795.1 of Sandarakinorhabdus sp. Taxonomy (GTDB): domain Bacteria; phylum Pseudomonadota; class Alphaproteobacteria; order Sphingomonadales; family Sphingomonadaceae; genus Sandarakinorhabdus. Next base: position 7,028 of record NZ_JANPML010000372.1, on the reverse strand, counting down.
CGGCGAGTTTCTCACCGCCTACACGCCTTATCAGCCGGAAATCGCGCAGGGCACGCTGCAGGTGCTGTTCGAATTCCAGACCCAGGTTGCCCGGCTGACCGGCATGGAAGTGGCGAATGCCTCCATGTACGACGGCTCCACCGCGATGACCGAAGCGGTGTTCATGGCCCGTCGCATCACGCGCAAGCCCAAGTGCATTGTGTCGGCCGGCGTCCACCCGCACTATACCTCGGTGCTGAACACGCTGACCCGTTTTACCGGCGACGTGGTGGAAGCTGGCGTGCCGAGCTTCACCAAGGGTGCGCCGGGCGATGACCTCGCGCACCTGATCGCCAGCATCGATGCCGATACCAGCAGCGTTGTGGTGCAGAACCCCAATCTGTTCGGCCATATCGCCGATCTCACCCCGCTGGCCGATGCCTGCCACAAGGCCGGCGCGCTGCTGATCGTGGTGGTCACCGAAATCGTTTCGCTGGGCGCGATCAAGTCGCCGGGCGAAATGGGCGCCGATATCGTGGTTGGCGAAGGCCAGTCGCTGGGCGCCGGCCTGCTGTTTGGTGGCCCCTATCTGGGCCTGTTCGCCTGCCGCGAAAAACATGTGCGCCAGGCCCCAGGCCGGCTGTGCGGCGAAACCGTGGACGCCAGCGGCAAGCGCGGTTTCGTGCTGACGCTGTCTACCCGCGAACAGCATATCCGCCGCGAAAAGGCGACCAGCAACATCTGCACCAATTCCGGCCTGATCGCGCTGGCGTTTTCGGCGCACCTGACCTTGCTGGGGGAAAAGGGCCTGCGCCATCTCGCGGCCCTCAATCACGCCCGCGCCGTGCAGCTGGCCGATCGGCTGGGCCGCGTGCCCGGTGTGACCCTGCTCAATGGCCCGTTCTTCAACGAGTTCACCCTCGATCTCGGCCGTGAAGCCCGCCCCGTGGTGCGCAAGCTTGCCGAAAAGGGCGTGCTCGGCGGCGTGTCGATGGGCCGGTTGTGGCCAGGCGAGAAATCGCTGACCAGCGGCATGATCGTGGCGGTGACCGAAACCGCGACCGACGAGGATTTTGACGCGTATGAAGACGCGCTGGATGAGGTGATGGCGAAATGAGCACTGCAATGAACAACGTGGGCCGTCCCACCCGTCTGGTCGCTGGCACTGGTGCCGTGGCGGAAACCTTTACCGGCAACAAGGCGCTGATGCTGGAAGAGCCGTTGCTGTTCGAGCGCGGCTCGCTCGACAGGTCGGGCGTTGATCTGCCGCCGGTGCCGCCGGTGCCGGATCGCCTCGCTGGCCTTGGCCGTGATGTCGTCATCGGCCTGCCGGGCTTTTCCGAACCGGAGGCTGTGCGCCACTACACCCGCCTGTCACGGCAGAATTATGCCATCGATCTGGGCATCTTCCCGCTGGGTTCGTGCACGATGAAGCACAATCCGCGCCTGAACGAAAAGATGGCGCGGCTGCCCGGCTTTGCCGATATCCACCCGCTGCAACCGCAGTCGACCATTCAGGGCGCGCTGGAACTGATCAACGTGCTGGCCGATTGGCTGATGAAGCTGACCGGCATGCCCGCTGTTGCCATGAGTCCCAAGGCCGGCGCCCATGGCGAATTGTGCGGGATGCTGGCCATTCGCGCCGCGCTCGATGCGAAAAACGATCCGCGCCGCGTCGTGCTGGTGCCGGAATCAGCCCATGGCACCAACCCGGCCACCGCGGCTTTCTGCGGCTTCACTGTGGAGAATATCCCGGCCAACGCGCGCGGCCGCGTGGATTTCGATGCCATGATGGCCCGGTTGGGCCCGGATGTGGCGGCGGTGATGATCACCAACCCCAACACCTGCGGCCTGTTCGAGCCTGATCTGAAGCGCATTTCCGACGCGGTGCATGCCGTGGGCGGTTATGTTTATTGCGACGGCGCCAATTTCAACGCCATCGTTGGCCGCGTGCGCCCCGGCGATCTGGGCGTCGATGCCATGCACATCAATTTGCACAAGACGTTCAGCACCCCGCACGGCGGTGGTGGGCCGGGTTCGGGCCCGGTCGTGCTGTCAGCCGCGCTGGCGCCGTTCGCGCCGATCCCGTTCGTGCGCAAGACCGCGACTGGGCTGGAACTGGTTGAGGAAGACACCGCCGGCACCCACGCCGCCGACAGTTTTGGCCGTATGGTCGCCTTCCACGGCCAGATGGGCATGTTCGTCCGCGCGCTCAGCTACATGATGAGCCACGGTGCCGACGGCCTGCGTCAGGTAGCTGAGGATGCCGTGCTCAACGCCAATTACATCCTCGCCAGCCTGAAGGATCTGTACACCGCGCCGTTCGCCAGCAGCGGGCCGTGCATGCACGAAGCGCTGTTCTCGGATGATTTCCTGGATGGCACGGGGCTCTCCACCCTCGATCTCGCCAAGGGCCTGATTGATGAAGGTTTCCACCCGATGACGGTCTATTTCCCACTTGTGGTGCATGGTGCGATGCTGGTCGAGCCGACCGAAACCGAGAGCAAGGCCAACCTCGATCAGCTGATCGGGGCGATGCGCCATGTCGCCACACAAATGCTGGCGGATCCTGATGCCTGGCGCACCGGGCCGCACCTGGCGCCGCGCCGCCGGCTTGATGAGACTCTGGCTGCGCGCAAGCCGGTGCTGGCTTACAAGGACAGCGAAGCGGCCTGAAGATAAGCAGGGCCGGCGAGGTTTCCCCCACCGGCCCTGTTGTTTTCGGCCCTGCGCCGTTGGTTCAGGCAATCGCCGTGCGGCGGCGTCGCATGCCGGCGCCAACCAGGCCAAAGCCGGCGATCAGCATCGCCCAGCTCGACGGTTCCGGAACGCCGGCCACTGTGCCGGTGATGTCGATCGGGGTGCCTGAAATGCGGTTCCAGCGGCCCACTGTGTGATTGTCGCTTTCATAGCCACCGACCTGCGGATTTTCGGCAAACACGATGCGATCAAAGCTGGCGCCGCCGCGGGCATAGAAGTTCAGGAAAGCATAGGGTTCGCCGCAGTTCTGATTGGCAAACGCCGCATTCGGGTTGCAGGAATAGCTGGCGCGATTCGGCAGGCCGTTGATGAAGCTGCGGGCATCGCTGGCGGTGAAGGTGAACAGCGTTTCGCCACCCTTCAGGAAGCTGACCTGATTGCCGCGATCCAGCGCCGACAGCCAGAAACCGAAATAGGTCACTTTGCCAGTGGTGGCGGCCAGATCGAGGCTGTAGCCGGCGCTGGAGAAGGTGACGGCATATTTGCCGTTGCCGCCGGCGCCACCAAAGCGATCAGCGCGGTTGATCTGCACGCCGGTATAGCGGCCGGTGAAATCGTTGCCGCCGAAATTGCTGGTGAAATTCTGGCCGGCACCCGTTGCGCGCGCATTGAACCGCTCAACGCCCACGGCGCTGAAGCCGGACGTGCTGTTCTGGATGCCGGCGGCTTCGGTTTCAAGGCTGACAGTGAAGGGGATGGTGGCGGTGGCAGAGGCGGCGCTGGCGGTGAGAGCAGCCAACAGCACAAGCGCAAGACGAACGGACATGAAAGCAACTCCAACTGGTAAACGCACGGACAACCTTGGTTTCGAAAAGGTTGACGCCGCACTATCAGCAGTTGTTCTGCACAAAAAGAAAATAAAAGGTTAATATGAACAAGTAACCATGACGCTCAGCGCCAGCGGGCGATGATGCTGTAATCGCTGCCGTCCTTGCCCATCTGGCTTTCGAACAGGGCAAAGCCCGCGACTGGCCAGGCAATGCGGGGGATGGGGCCCTGCGGCCAATTGCTGACGCCGATCATGCTGCGGCCGCGGGCAAGGGTGATGTGGGGCACAAAGGCCCGGCTGTCGGGCGCGATGCCGACGCTGGCGAGGGCGGCGTTGATCGCCTTGGCCAGCCCGGCCAGCGCGTCGGCCGGGCGCACACCCACCCACAGCGCGTCGATGCGGCCACGATGATCGAACAGGCCGGGTTCGCCAAGCTCTGCCGTGAACGGACGGATGTTTACCCGGCCCAATGCAGCGGCGATATCGGCCGCCGTGTGGCGATCCACTTCGCCGATGAAACGCAGCGTGAGATGGAGCTGTTCCGCCCGTTGCCAGCGCGCGCCGGCCACGCCGCCCATGCTGGCCAGCAGGGCGGTTTTCACCTGCTCCGGCAGATCAAGGCCAACAAACAGACGGATCATTTGATCTGCGCGAGTTCCTTTTCCACCGCCGGCAGGATGCGTTTGACCATCACCACCACGCCCTTGGCATTGGGGTGCATGCCATCGTCCAGCTGCAGGCCCGGCTGGGCAGCGACGCCATCCAGGAAGAACGGATAGAGCGCCGCGCCATTGGCCTTGGCCACGCCTGCGAACATGCCCTCAAACTCGGTCACATAGGGTTTGCCCAGCGTTGGATTGGCCCGCATCCCGGCGACCAGCACCCGTGCGCCCTTGGCCTTGAAGGCTTTCACCATCGCATCAAGATTGGTCTTGGCGGTTTTTGGTGACTGGCCGCGCAGCATGTCGTTGGCGCCCAGTTCCAGCACCACCAGATCCGGCTTTTGCTTCATGCCGGCCAACACCCAGTTCACGCGGGCGCGGCCTTGGGTGCTGGTATCGCCCGATACGCCGGCGCCCACCACCGTCACATCGCGGCCTTTTGCCTTCAGCGCCTTCTCCAGTTGCGGGGCAAAGCCCTGGCCGGGCGGCAGCTGGTATCCTGCCGTGAGCGAATCGCCATAGGCCAGAACGACCAGCGGCCGGGCAACTGCAGGAGAGGCAGGGACAACCTGCGACATGAACAACGCGCTGATCAACAACGCCATCTGGTAAAACGCCTTACGAGTGCCTAATTCGGGCAAGACTCGAATCCTTTCAGCCAAGCGGGACATGAATGAACAGCCATATGGTCATTGAAGCCCGCGATGTCACCCTGCGCCTGGGCAGCGGCGATGCCGCAGTCGATGTGCTGCGCGGTGTTTCATTGTCTGTGCCGGCCGGCCAGCGTATCGCCATTCTGGGCCCGTCGGGTTCCGGCAAGTCGTCGGCGATGGCCGTGCTGTCGGGCATGGAACGCGCGTCAGGCGGCCAAGTGACTGTGGCCGGCGCCGATTTCACCCGGATGGACGAAGACGGCCTGGCCCGTGCCCGCCGTGGCCGCATCGGCATCGTGCTGCAGGCGTTTCACCTGATCCCGACCATGACCGCGCTGGAAAATGTCGCCGTGCCGCTGGAACTGGCGGGCGAAGCCGATGCACAGGGCCGCGCCAAGGCCGAACTGGAAGCCGTCGGCCTGGGCCACCGCCTGCACCATTACCCGACCCAACTTTCGGGTGGGGAGCAGCAGCGCGTCGCCATTGCCCGTGCCCTGGTGGGCCGCCCGGCGCTGATCTTTGCCGATGAACCAACCGGCAATCTCGATGCGGCCACCGGCGCCGCCATCATCGAACTGCTGTTTGGCCGCCTTGCCGAAACCGGCGCGACGCTGGTGCTGATCACCCATGATGCCGAACTTGCACCGCTGTGTGACCGCATCATCACCATGCGCGATGGCCAGATTGTTGATGACCGCATGAATCTGGCGCAAGCCGCGGAATAAAGGGAAGACCATGACATCGTTCAGCTATTTCGACGGCGATACCGAATGCGAAGGCTATCTCGCGCTGCCGGCCGGCCCCGGCCCGCACGCCGCCGTGCTGATTGCCCACAATTGGGCCGGGCAGACGCAGGCCGACAATGACGCCGCCGACCGGCTGGCGGCGGCCGGTTTCATCGGCATCGCGCTTGATGTCTATGGCAAGGGCGTGCGCGGCGAGCTGATGGGCGACAACAGCGCCTTGATGAACCCGTGGATGGAAAATCGTGCCGCCCTGCGCCAGCGCCTGCTGGCCGCGGTCACGGCCGCTGAAGCCCATCCGATGGTGGACGCCGAACGCCTGGCCATCATGGGCTATTGCTTTGGCGGCCTGTGCGCGCTTGATGTCGCGCGCTCTGGCGATGCCCGGATCAAGGGCGCTGTCAGTTTCCACGGTGTCTATGCGCCGCCCAATATCGGCGCGCAGGCGCCAATCAGCGCCAAGGTGCTGGTGCTGCACGGCTGGGAAGACCCGCTGACGCCGCCCGATGCCACCGTGGCGCTGGCGAAGGAACTCACTGCAGCGGGCGCGGATTGGCAAATCCATGCCTATGGCCACGCCTATCATGCCTTCACCGCCAAGGCCGCTGCCAACAAGGCCGGCGGCATCCATTATGATGAAAAGGCGGATCGGCGCAGTTGGCAGGCGTTGCTGAACTTCCTCGGCGAAACCCTCTGAGTCTCGTGCCAAGCTTGGCCCTCAGTCTCGCACTGCGTCTGGCCCTGCGCGAACTGCGCGGCGGCCTTGCCGGGCTGCGCATTCTTGCCATCTGCCTTGTGCTGGGTGTGGCGGCGCTTGCCGGCGTCGGCAGCCTGGCCAGTGCCATCAACGCCGGATTGGCGGAGCGCGGCCAGTTTCTGATGGGCGGCGATGTCGCGCTGCGCCTGTCGGGCCGCATGCCGACGGCCGAACAGCGGGCGACGGCGGCTGCGCTCGGCACGGTCGGCGAAGTGGTGAAACTGCGCGGCATGGTCAGTAAGGTTGGGGTCAGCCGGGCGGATGTCGGCGACAGCGTGCTGGCCGAAGTGAAGGCCATCGATGCGACGTGGCCGCTGTATGGCAAGGTGGTGCTGCAGGGCGGCGGAACAATTGGCCCCGGCATGGCCGCCGCACAGGAAGTGCTGGCCGATAAATTGGGCCTGAAGCCCGGCGACAAACTGCAGCTGGGCCAGGCGACACTCACCTATGCCGGCACCTTGGCCGAAGAGCCCGACCGCGCTGGCGATGGCTTTGGCTTTGGCCCCGGCCTGGTGGTGACCACCAAGGATCTTGATCGGGCCGGTCTCATCACGCTCGGCAGCCTGTATACCAGCGAATTGCGCGTGAAGCTGAAACCCGGCGTCTCGGTCGATGCGGCGCGTGATCGGCTGGAAGCCGTCGCCAAGGATGGGGGCCGCGTACGCGACCGCAGCAATGGCGCACCCGGCACCCGCAATTTCGTCA
>NZ_JANPML010000371.1:0-4228 GCF_031422795.1 Sandarakinorhabdus sp. | reverse complement strand
GCCGGCGGCCAGGCCGATGATCTGGCCACCACGCTGCTGCTGGCCACCGACAAGCCGGTGCTGATGGTGCCGGCGATGAATGTGCGGATGTGGCTGCATGCCGCCACCCAGCGCAATATTGCGACGCTGCGCCATGATGGCCTGACCGTGATGCAGCCCGACGATGGCGCGATGGCTTGCGGTGAGTTCGGCCCGGGCCGTTTGCCGGAAGTGCCGGCAATCATGGCGGCGATTGGGGCGTTCTTCGGTCCAAAGCCGCTGGCCGGGCGCCACGCCCTGGTCACCGCCGGGCCAACGCACGAACCCATTGATCCGGTGCGCTTCATCGGCAATCACAGCAGCGGCAAACAGGGTTTCGCCATCGCCGCCGCGTTGGCGCAGTTGGGTGCGCGCGTGTCGCTGGTGGCCGGGCCGGTGCATTTGCCGACGCCGGCCGGCGTCACCCGCATCGACGTGATGACCGCGCGCGACATGGCTGCCGCCTGCGAAGCCGCCCTGCCCGCCGATATTGCCGTGATGGTGGCCGCCGTGGCTGACTGGCGCGCCGAAGCCGCGCCGCAAAAGCTCAAGAAGGATGGCAGGGCGCTGCCGCCGCTGACCCTGACCGAAAACCCCGACATCCTCGCCGGCATCGGCCACCATGCGCGCCGACCGGCGCTGGTGGTCGGCTTTGCCGCGGAAACCCATGATCTGATCCCGCACGCTGCGGCCAAGCGGACCAGGAAGGGCGCTGACTGGATCGTCGCCAACGATGTGACTGAAGGCGTGTTCGGCAGCGATTCAAACAATGTTCATCTGGTCACCGCCACGGGTACCGAAGATTGGGGCGCGCAGGCCAAGCAGGCCGTCGCTGCCACATTGGCTCAGCGCATCGCCGCGCATTTTGCAGGGCAGGCATGATCTCGATACCGCTCACCATCCTGCCCCACGGCAAAGGCCTGCCCCTGCCCGCCTATGCCACGCCCGGTGCGGCCGGCATGGATGCGGTGGCCGCCGTGACCGAGACCGTGATGCTGGCGCCCGGCGCGCGCTTCCCGGTGCCGCTGGGATTCTGCATGGCGATCCCTGACGGCTATGAAGTGCAGGTGCGGCCGCGATCTGGCCTGGCCATGAAGAACGGCATCACCGTGCCGAACAGCCCCGGCACCATCGACAGCGACTATCGCGGCGAAGTGAAGGCGCTGCTGATCAATCTGGGTCATGAGCCCTTTGCCATCGAGCGCGGCATGCGCATCTGCCAATTGGTGCCGGCGGCGGTGACGCGCGCCGCGCTGACCGTGGTCGAGACGCTGGACGAAACCCAGCGCGGCACGGGCGGCTTCGGCTCCACAGGAGTCCACAGTTGAACTTTTCCGACGACGAGCTGGAACGCTACGCCCGTCACCTTGTGCTGCCCGAATTCGGCGGCCGCGGTCAGGCCGCGCTGGCCCGCGCCCGCGTCGCGGTGGTGGGGGCCGGCGGGCTGGGATCCCCAAGCCTGCTCTATCTCGCCGCCGCCGGGGTGGGCCGGTTGACCATCATCGATGATGACGTAGTGGCGCTATCCAACCTGCAGCGCCAGGTGCTGTTTGAAACGGCCGATGCCGGCGCGATGAAGGCGGAGCGCGCCGCCAGCCACCTGCACGCGCTGAACCCGCATGTCGAAACCGTGGCGGTGCCGCTTCGGCTCGATGGCAACAATGTCGATGCGCTGCTCGCCGGGCATGACCTGATTGTCGATGGCTGCGACAGTTTCGCGACGCGGCTGCTGGTTGCCGATTGCGCGCTGGGATGCCAAGTGCCGCTGGTATCGGGCGCAGTCGGCCCGTTCGATGGCCAGGTCGCGGTGTTCAAGGGATATGATCCGGCCCTGCCCTGCTATCGCTGTTTCGTGGGCAATCCTACCGACCAACCCGATCGCAATTGCGCCGCCGTTGGTGTGCTCGGCGCGCTCACCGGCATGATCGGCAGCCTGATGGCGATGGAGGTGATCCGCGAATTGTCGGGTTTTGCCCCGTCCAGCGCCGGGCGCATCACCCTGTTCGACGCGCTGGCCGGCCGTTTCCGCAGCATCACGCTGCCGAAAGATCCGGCCTGTCCAAGCTGCGCAGCGCGTTAATGCCCTGCTCTGCCCCATAGCTGCCGTATTTGTTGGATAATACAGTCCCGTGCCCTCCAAACGCTCCGCCCCGCGCCCGAAAAAATCCCGCTGGTATGTCAGCCTCCTGAAATGGGGGCTGGTCGCCGGGCTTGCCGGCGTGATCGCGCTCAGCGTCGCGGTGGCGTTGGCCTATCGCGATCTGCCCGGCTTCGACGACATGAAGCGCAGCCCCAATGGCCAGCCGGTGGAAATTCGCGGCGACGACGGCACGGTGCTGGCCAGTTTTGGCCCCAGCTATGGCGAATGGCTGAGCTTTGCCGAAATCCCGGCCACCATGAAAACCGCCATGATCGCGGTGGAAGACCGGCGCTTCTGGTATCACCCCGGCATCGATCCGATCGGCATCGTCCGTTCGTTTGCGGTCAACACGGCGCGCGGCAACAAGGCGCAAGGCGCATCCACCGTCACCCAGCAGCTAGCGCGCAACCTGTTCCTAACGGCGTCCAAGGATTACACCCGCAAGCTGCGCGAAGTGGTGCTGGCGCTGGCCATCGAGCGCAAGTTCGCCAAGGAAGACATTCTCGAACTCTATCTGAACCGCGTGTATTTTGGCGGCGGCGCTTATGGTGTCGATGCAGCATCTCGCAAATTCTATGGCCACAGCGCCCGCCGGCTTTCGTTGGAAGAAGCCGCGATCATCGCCGGGCTGGTGAAAGCACCGTCGCGCTTTTCGCCATCCGCTGATGCCGAAGCGGCGCGCAAACGCGCCGCGACGGTGATTGCAGTGATGGTCGATCAGGGCGGCATCACGACCGACGAAGCCACGGCAGCCGATCCGCGCCTGGTGCAATTTGCGCCGCAAGCCCGCCCGGCTGGCGTGCGCTATTTCACGGATTGGGTACTGGCCGAGCTGGAAAATCTGACCGACGAAGCCAATGAACCGTTGCTGGTAGAAACCTCGCTGAACGCAGCCATGCAGCTGCACGCCGAAGCAGCCATCCGCACCGAGGCTCCCAAGGGCGCACAGGGTGCGCTGGTGGCGCTGGCCCGCGATGGCGGCGTGAAGGCGATGGTGGGCGGCACCGATTATGTGCGCTCCAACTATAATCGGGCGATTGTCGCGCGGCGCCAGCCTGGTTCGGCGTTCAAATTCTTCGTCTATGCAGCGGCGCTGGAAAGCGGCGTGACGCCCGACGACATCTATGAAGACAAGCCGGTGCGCATCGCCAACTGGAGCCCGAAGAACGACAACGGCCAATTCGTCGGCCCGGTCACCGTGCGCCAGGCCTTTGCCCGATCGATCAACACGATTGCCGTGCAGCTGGCCGAACAGGTGGGTTTCGACACGGTGGCCGAAATGGCCCGCCGTTTCGGCATCACCACGCCGGTTAGCCGCCAGCCGGCCATGGCGTTGGGCGCATCGGAAGCCACGGTGTTTGAAATGACCAACGCCTTTGCCACGGTGGCCAATGGCGGTCTTGAAAACACACCTTTTGCCATCACCCGGATTTCCACCGGCACTGGCCGCGTGCTGTTTAACCGCAGCGAAGGTGATACCCGCCAGGTGGTGACTCCGATCGTGGCCGCGCAGATGACGCAGTTGATGCAGGCCGCCGTGGAAGCAGGCACCGCCCGCGCCGCCCAGATCGGCCGGCCGCTTGCCGGCAAGACCGGCACCACCACCAGCAACAAGGATGGCTGGTTCATTGGTTTTTCCAGCGGTATCACCACCGGCGTGTGGATGGGCCGCGATGATGCCAAGGCGGTGCGCGGGCTTGCTGGTGGCCGGGCGCCGGCGCGCGCCTTTGCCCAGTTCATGGCGCGCGCGGTGGGCGGCACCCCGCCGGAACCGCTGGCGACCGAATTCATCGAGGAAGGCCTGGGGCCAGAGCCTGACGCGCAAAGCTATGGCATCACCATCGAGGATGCGCCGGCCATCGACGGCGAAGCCCCGCCCACCGAGGAAGCGCCGCGCCTTGACGACAACTGGCTGGACAAGACGCTGAAGGAACCGGCGGAACCGCAGGGGACGGATCGCCGCCTGCCGCGGCTGAGTCGATGGAAACACCGGAGGGACCGTCACCAGTCTGCGCCCAGTCGATCGATGACGATCTGATGCACCACGGTATACTTCCCCAGCGTCGCGAG
>NZ_JANPML010000370.1:0-2130 GCF_031422795.1 Sandarakinorhabdus sp. | reverse complement strand
CGCACATTCACCTGCGTGGCGTGATCGTCCCAAGTCTCGCCAAACAGCGCGCCGCTGATCAGCAGGGTCTTTGGCTTGCCCTTCAACCGACCGATATAGCGCAGCACCACCGCATCGCCGTCCAGCTGTTGCCCGGCTGGCGCCAGCGCCACGCCCCGGATGCGGAAACGCTGGCCAACATAGGCGATCAGCGCCTTGAACGCGTCGGCATCATCCAGGCTGGGCTGCGCGTCGGGCGCGATATCGACCAGCGCCGGTTCGACATCATGGGCCTGCAGGTGGTGGGTGACGACAACAGCGCCGGATTTGGCGTCAATCTCCACCACCGCCAGGCTGGCGTGGCCACGGTGTGCCAGCGCAGGGGCCGCAAGCCCCAACGTCAGCAGCAGCGCGGCCAGCAGCCTCACTTCTCGTCCTTCTTCTCATCCTTCTTCGCCGGCTTGGTCTTGATGCTGTCCGGCGTCACTTCCAGTTCGCTGTCGGCCATGCGGTTGTCCGGGCCAGCCGGATCGTCGCGCACCTTCAGCACGGTGGGCTCGATGCGGCGTGGATAAGCGTTGTTGCCGCGATCAGCGTCCGCCGTTTCCCACAGCGGATCGACCTCGGCGGCCTTCAGCTTCTTGGGGCTGACATGCTGCCAAGTCACGGCCTTCGCATTGTAGCGCCAGACTTCGGCCGGGATGCGAACTGTCTCGGTCGAGCCATCCTCATAATCCAGCTTCAGGATCACCGGCATCACCAGGCCGCCGATGTTGCGGAAGCTGAAGTGATAGAAATTGTCCTTGAAGTTCAGCGCAGCAGCCTGTTCCGGCTCCAGCTTCTTCAGGCTGGCCTCGTAATCCTTGCGGTCCTTGGGTGTAACGGTGAAACGATCGGTTTCGTCGTAGAAATCGCGCGTTTTCGGATCACGGTCGATCATCGGCGGCTGCGTGTTGCGCAGCGCCGTGAGCGGGGTCGGCGCGGTCTTGTCGCGATCCTTCGCCCACGCCTTTTCTACGTCGGGATTGCGGGTGTCGAGCCGGGCAGCCACCACCTTGTCCAGGCTGATATCGACATGATCGGTGGTGTAGAACCAGCCGCGCCAGAACCAATCAAGGTCCACGCCGCTGGCTTCTTCCATGGTGCGGAAGAAATCATAGGGGGTGGGCCGCTTGAAGCGCCAGCGACGGGCATATTCCTTGAAGGCGAAATCGAACAGTTCGCGGCCCAGGATCGTCTCGCGCAGGATCACCATCGCGGTGGCAGGCTTGCTGTAACCGTTGTTGCCGAACTGCAGCAGGCTGTCGCTGTGCGTCATCAACGGCACCTGATCGTGGCTGATCATATATTCGGTGATGTCACGCGGTTCGCCGCGGCCGCGGGTCTTTACCGGGTCCCAGCGCTTTTCGGCTTCGAACTGCAGGAAGCTGTTGATGCCTTCGTCCATCCACGTCCACTGGCGCTCGTCGCTGTTGACGCTCATCGGGAACCAGATGTGGCCGACTTCGTGGATGACCACGCCGATCAGGCCATATTTGGCGCGCTCGGTATAAGTGAGCTGGCCGGTTTTCTTGTCCTTCACCGGGCGCGGGCCGTTGAAGGTGATCATCGGATATTCCATGCCGCCCACCGGGCCGTTGACGCTCTGCGCCGTCGGATAGGGGTAGGGGAAAGAAAATTCGCTATACACATCAATGGTGTGGGCGATGGACTTGGTGGAATAGGCATCCCATAGCGGCCGAGCTTCCTTGGGATAGAAGCTCATCGCCATCACCAGCGGGTTAGCGCTGTCGTCTTGTTTGACGCCCATCGCGTCCCACACGAACTTGCGCGACGAGGCCCAGGCGAAATCGCGGACATTCCGTGCAACGAAGCGCCAGGTGCGGCTGCCGCTGGCCTTCTGCTTTTCAGCGGCCACCGCTTCGTCGGGCGTGACGATATACACCGGTTCCTTGGCGGTGCGGGCCTGCGTCAGCCGGGCGCGCTGCGCGGCCGACAGGATGTCGTGATTGGCCAGTTCGCCGGTGGCCGAAATCACGTGATCGGCCGGCACGGTGAGCGACACGTCATAATCGCCGAATTCCAGCGTGAACTCGCCGCCGCCAACGAAAGCCTTGTTGTGCCAGCCTTCATAATCCGAATAGACCGCCA